>NZ_JBSVXS010000133.1:0-13608 GCF_054070155.1 Pseudomonas sp. SDT291_1_S447 | reverse complement strand
GTGTCAGTCGACATCTTCTTGCCAGATACACCGCAATCGCGAGCAGGCTCACTCCTACAGGGGATTTGTGTTTTTCCGGAGATGGCGATGAGTTCAACAAAAGACCCGTGCATCAGCCTCTGCAAATTCACCGACGACATCTGCCTCGGCTGCGGCCGCAGCAAGCGCGAAATCAAAGCCTGGAAGAAACTCGACAAGGACGACAAGCGCACCGTACTGGCCGAAGCCGCGCTGCGCCTGATCAAACTCGGTGGCGCCGGTCGGCGGAAAAAGAAATAACTGTCGATCGATCAGCTAGTCTCTGATGCGCGACGGCGCACATCCGCGTATGATTCGCGACCCTTCGCCGATCCCTTCGGCCTAGAACCCAGATTTCAATGCTTCAGGCGCCGCCTGAACAGACCACACCGGGAGGTGCCCAGATGAGCGACATCATTCAGAAAGACGACCAGGAAATCGGCCCAGCAGGCGAAAAGCTGCAGAAAGTCCTCGCCCGAATCGGCGTCGGCTCGCGCCGTGACGTGGAATCCTGGATCAGCCAGGGCCGGATCAAGGTCAATGGCAAAGACGCCACCCTCGGTCTGCGCGTCGACATGCACGACGCGATCACCATTGATGGCAAGGTGATCAAGCGCGAAGAGGCGGCCGAATCGGTGCGCCGCGTGATCATGTACAACAAACCCGATGGCGAGATCTGCACCCGTGACGACCCGGAAGGCCGTCCGACCGTGTTCGACAAGCTGCCGCGTCCGAAAGAAGGGCGCTGGATCAACATCGGTCGTCTCGACATCAACACCACCGGTCTGCTGATGTTCACCACTGATGGTGAGCTGGCCAACCGCCTGATGCACCCGTCCTACGAGATGGACCGTGAGTACGCCGTGCGTGTACGCGGTGAAGTCGACGACGAGATGATCGAGCGTTTGAAGGCTGGCGTGGTGCTGGAAGACGGCCCGGCCAAGTTCACCGACATCAAGCAGGCACCGGGCGGCGAAGGCTTCAACCACTGGTATCACTGCGTGGTGATGGAAGGCCGTAACCGTGAGGTTCGTCGTCTGTGGGAATCGCAAGGTCTGGTGGTCAGCCGTCTGAAGCGCGTGCGTTTCGGCCCGGTGTTCCTCAACTCCGACCTGCCGATGGGCCGCTGGCGCGAAATGAGCCAGTACGAAGTCGACATCCTCAGTGCTGAAGTCGGCCTGACGCCGGTTGCCATGCCGCAGCTGAACGCCAAGAGCAAAGACAAGCTTGAGCGTATGCAGCGCAAATCGTCGCGGCCGATGGCCAAGACCGAGCGCGTACGTACGCTGCGTCCAGCCGCTGGCGCGCCGACCGGCCCACGTCCAAGCCGTGAGCCGCAGATCGAAGGCGAGCGTCCAGGTCGCAAGCCAGTCGCCCGTGACGGCGAGCGCACTCCGCGTCCGGCCAACGGTCGTACTGAACGTGGCGAGCGCGGTGCTCCTGCCGGTCGTGGTACGCCAGTGGCGGATCGTCCAGCGGACACCACCAACAAGCGTCCGGCCAAACCTGCGCCGAAGCGTCCGGGGATCAAGCTGGTTGATGGCGACAAGCCGTCGGGCAAGCGTCGTGGCGCACCGGCCGGTTCCGGTCAGCGTCCGGGGTTTGGTCGCAAGAAGCCGGAATGAGGCAGCTTTGAGCTTTTAGCGGCAAGCTTCAAGCCAAAGCAGAAACGCCAACCTCAGGGTTGGCGTTTTTTTTCGTCTGGCAAAAGGTATATAGCGCCTGGCAGGGCCTCTTCGCGAGTAAGCTCGCTCCCACATTGGAGCTGTGTCGTACACAAATCCCCTGTGGGAGCGAGCTTGCTCGCGAAAGGGCCGGTAGCGTCAATAAAGAAATCTTGGGCTAGAACACAAAACGCCCATCAAACACCGGCTTGTCATCCAGCGCCAAAACCCCACCCGAAAAGATCAGATCCAGATGATGACTGCCCTTGGCGCCACCGCCCAAGCCAAGGTGCAAGCCACAATGCCGCTCCTCAAATCCGGCATTACGCGCATACAAATCTTTCACGCCTTCATTGGTGCCAATCCCCAACTCCTCAATCCGCCGGTTTGAAGGGTTGGCATCCAGATACTTGTTGAAATCATGCTCCAGCCCCGGCACCTCGGTGGCGATGCGGCTGATGGTCGAGTTCTCGATCCACAGTTCCAGCGGCGATTCCAGCACACCGTATTTGCGCGCAAACGGAATGGTGCTGAGGAACGTGCCCTTGAATTTCACATGGCCATTGATGGCTTCGCTGTGCGTGGCGATTTCGCCGGGTGCGAGGTCGAAGTTGCCGATGCCGTTGATGTCGGTCCACTTCTTGATGCTGCTCAGCGGCGTTTCGAACCATGAGCCGTCGTCGTCCTTGAAGCTCAGCGTGGTCGCCTGGGACATGCGCTGAATCAGGTGACTGTTGAGCCCGGCAATTCGCTGCGGGGTGACGCTGAAAGTGTCGTAGAAATACTCGCCGTAGTCCTTGAACAGTAGCGACTTCTTCCAGTTTTCCGCCATCACGCCTTGCAATGCGCGGACGAACTCCGGGCCGTCGGGACGCGGGTTGGGCAGGGTGGAAGAGTCGTAGAAGAAAATGTACAGATCGCTGTCGGTAATCGCCGAAGTCAGCGTTGCGGTGCTTTCCAGGTCCAGACGTCGGGCGCTGAACTGGAAACGAGGATGATCGCCTGCCTGTTCGGCGATGGCGCCGGTCAGCGCTTCATAATCAGCCGTGTGGCCTAGCAGTACCTTCGCCGAGTCGAGGCCGGCAAGGGCAGGGTGGTGTTCGAGGTAGTAAAGGAAATGCGAGATCGCGCGGGGCTTATCCATGAGTCCTCCCTGACTGACCGTGAAGAAAGTGGCAGGCACGACCGGCCGGATCGTGCCTGCCCGGGGATGTCTTACAGAGGCCACATCGCCGTGCCGAACGGAACTACCGCGTCGGCTTGCATCATTTCTACTGCTGCCTCGTGGGTCGGTGCTTCAAACCATTCGTCCAGTTGCAGTTCGGTATCCAAGTCTTTTTCCAGTGCTTGCATGGTCGATCTCCTAGATGACTTTCACGGTTGTGACTGGCCGGTCGAGGTGGCCGGCAAGACGTGAAGAACCTAGTTCAGGGATTTTTGTAATGCAAAAAATTATTCATTTAATTTTTAAATAGACTTTTTATTCTGTTTTTTAACTGGGTTTTTCTTATTTGAAAACAAAAAACTAAGTCGTGGTTTTCATTAGCAAGCTAGCGACCGTCAATTTGCAGACGTCCGACAGAATTTTCTGAAATGGAAACTCTGCGTTACGCGTCGTAAAGAAATGTTTACGAAAAAGCCGGGAAAACCGAGTGAATACCACCCTCCATGGGGGCTGTAAGGAAAAGCTGCCGAAGCCTGGTCGGCCGGGCGTTGCGCAAGGCTCTGGCGCGCTTGTTTCAGCGGCGTTTGCAGGGTGAGATGCGCCCCATGCCTGTCGTGCAGGTGCATAACAAGAAGGAGGCGCAATGAACGCCGTGACTGATCTCCACCTCTCTCCGTGGGACGGTTTTTTCCTCGTCCACGCCGATGGCCTGCAAAGGCCTGACTCAATTTTTGCAGCCGCTCGAGTGTCTCGAGGCGGACACACGCAATCCCGGCAACCATCACGCTGATCCAGCGGGGTCTGGCAGCAGGGGGTTAGCGGTGTACAATGCGCCGCGTTTTAACTGTGACCCTCTGCGTAATCGCAAAAATCTCAAGGCTATCCGCCTTGTTCACTCCGTGGCGCCACAAGCGTTTCGGGTTCGATTTCGTCACAGATAAAAACAAACAGGTGACGCATGACCGTTGTAAATAAGCTGAACTCCTGGTGCCTGCGCTGGGGTTTGATCGGGGCTGCTTGAAATCGCAACCTGGCAGCAACGTCTACTGAACATCATCAAACCTTGCGTGAGACCTTTTTCATGAGTGGACAACCCTCGCAATCAGGCGAGCTGAAACGCGGCCTGAAAAATCGCCATATTCAACTGATCGCCCTCGGTGGCGCGATCGGTACCGGATTGTTCCTCGGCTCGGCCGGGGTACTGAAATCCGCCGGCCCGTCGATGATTCTCGGCTACGCCATCTGCGGCTTCATCGCCTTCATGATCATGCGCCAGCTCGGCGAGATGATCGTCGAAGAGCCGGTGGCCGGTTCCTTCAGCCATTTCGCGCACAAGTACTGGGGCGGCTTTGCCGGTTTCCTGTCGGGCTGGAACTGCTGGATTCTGTACATTCTGGTGGGCATGTCGGAGCTGACCGCGGTCGGCAAATACATCCACTACTGGGCGCCGGACATTCCGACCTGGGTGTCGGCTGCCGCCTTCTTCGTGCTGATCAACGCGATCAACCTGGCCAACGTCAAAGTCTTCGGTGAGGCCGAATTCTGGTTTGCAATCATCAAGGTCGTGGCGATCGTCGGCATGATTGCGCTCGGCAGCTACCTGCTGGTCAGCGGCAACGGCGGCCCGCAAGCGTCGGTAACCAACCTGTGGTCGCACGGCGGGTTCTTCCCGAACGGGGTGAGCGGTCTGGTGATGGCCATGGCGATCATCATGTTCTCCTTCGGCGGTCTGGAAATGCTCGGTTTCACCGCCGCTGAAGCCGACAAGCCGAAAACCGTGATCCCGAAAGCGATCAACCAGGTGATCTACCGCATCCTGATTTTCTACATCGGTGCTCTGGTTATCCTGCTGTCACTGACCCCGTGGGACAGCCTGCTGGAAACCCTTAACGCGTCCGGCGATTCCTACAGCGGCAGCCCGTTCGTGCAAGTGTTCTCGATGCTCGGCAGCAGCACCGCCGCGCACATCCTCAACTTTGTGGTGTTGACCGCGGCGTTGTCGGTGTACAACAGCGGCACCTACTGCAACAGCCGCATGCTGCTGGGCATGGCCGAGCAGGGCGATGCGCCGAAAGGTCTGGCGAAGATCGACAAGCGTGGCGTGCCGGTGCGGTCGATTCTGGCTTCGGCGGCGGTGACGCTGGTCGCTGTGTTGCTCAACTACTTTATTCCGCAGCACGCGCTGGAATTGCTGATGTCGCTGGTGGTTGCGACGCTGGTGATCAACTGGGCGATGATCAGCTTCTCGCACTTCAAGTTCCGCCAGCACATGAACAAGACCCAGCAGACGCCGCTGTTCAAGGCGCTGTGGTATCCGTACGGCAACTACATCTGCCTGGCGTTCGTCGCGTTCATCCTCGGCGTGATGCTGCTGATCCCGGGCATTCAGATCTCGGTGTATGCGATTCCGCTGTGGGTCGTGTTCATGTGGGTCTGCTACGTGATCAAGAACAAGCGCGGTGCGCAGCAGGCCGTGCACACGGCAGGTGCTGCCAAGTAAGCGCTGACGCAGAAACACAAAACCCGGCCTGAGCGCCGGGTTTTTTTATGGCTGCAAATGTTGGAACGCTATTGATAGTCGGCGACAGGATAGTCCCGGCACAGGGTTTCGACCTCTGAACGAAACTGCGCGAGGAGCAGGGGTTCCAAGGTGTAATCCTGTTCGCCGAGCGGCGCCACCGTGTTCAGAATCCGCACGATCAAATCGACGATCTGGCGGCTGCCGTGGACATCGACCCGGCGTTGCGCCAGCGCGCCCGTGCCGATGCGCAGCCCGCTGGTGACAAATGCCGAACGAGGATCGTCGGGTACGCGATGTTTGCTGACGATGATCCCGCAGTGCCCCAGCGCCGCCTCGGCGATAGCCCCCGTGATGCCACCCCGCAAGCGAACCAGCACCGTGTGGTTTTCACTGCAGCCGCCAACCACTTCATAATCCTTGGCCTGAAACGCTTTGGCCATTTCATCCGCCGTACTGCGGATCTGCGCCATGCAGGCATCGAATGCTGCAGACATTGCATAACCCAGCGCGGCAGCTTTCGCAGCGATCATGTTGGCAGCAGGCGCGCCCTGCATTCGTGGGTACACGGCTTGATCAAGCAGGCGACTGAAGGTGGTCCGCAAGCCAGGAATCTTGGTGTTCGCATCAGCACCGCTGAGAATCACGCCACCACGAGGCCCGGCGAGTTGCTTGTGCGTGCACGTGACGGTGACGTGGGCGGCGTCGATCGGACTTGGATGGCGCCCGGTGGCGACGAGCCCGGCGATATGCGAAATGTCGGCGAGCAGGATGGCCCCGGCTTCATCGGCAATTTCGCGAAACCGCTTGAAGTCCACTTCACGCGAATAGGCGCTGGCGCCGCAGAGGATGACGCGTGGGCGATGGGCGAGTGCGAGCAGGCGCACCTTGTCGTAATCGATCAAGCCGTCTGCTGTCGTGCCGTACTGAATCGCCTTGTAGTAGGCGCCGGAAAACGCGGCGAGGCTGCCATGCGTGAGATGACCGCCGTGTTCCACCGCCATGCCCAGCAAGGTATCGCCAGGCTCAAGCAACGCCGTGAGCACCTGATAAACAGCGTTCGACGCTGAGTGTGGCTGCACGTTGGCGTATTGCGCGCCGAACAGTTGCCGCGCCCGGCGGATGGCCAGCGATTCGACCCGCTCGACGTTCTCGCACCCTGCGCTGTGGCGCTTGCCGGACATGCCTTCAGCGGTCACGTTGACCAGCACGGAAGCGGAGGCCGCCAAGGTTCGCGGCTGGACTGCGCAGGAGGAGGAGACCAGTGAAAGCGTGTGCTGTTGACGCGTGACTTCAGCGTCGAGAATTGCCGCCAGTTCGGCGTCTTCTGCGCGGAGATCTGCCAGGCCGCGTCGCAGCAAGTCAGCCTGGTTCTTGAGCGGTTCAGTAATGACTGCCATTGCTTGATTCCTTCCCTGGTTTTGCGTGATTTGCGCATGTCCTTGCTTGCCAGATCTGTACAGGCGAATCCGTGTTTTGACCGCTGTGCGCGCAAAACTAAACCCTGTACAGGCCTCCCGGTTTTTCGTCCTCTCACTCTTGAGAATGCGACGCCGGATTGACGCATCATAAATTTTTCAGTGAGGAACGCCACAGAATTAATCAAAAAAATGAACATTATTCAAAGAAAATGATTCTTTTTGTGGTCGCGTCGGGTGTAAAACAGGCATTGCCCGGGGACGATTTTCAGGCCTCGGGTGGAAGTCGACAGGAACTGACGAGTCAGTGAGGAGGCTGAAATGACCCCGCACGTTGGCGGAAGCAGCCTGTGAAAGCTGACTTTTTATACCGAACCCAGGGAGGGAGAATGCTATGATCCTGCGCGGCACTGACAGGGATATAACTGCAATTTCCTACCTCACTTGTGTATGTCCGGAATGATCATTCGGGACGTGACATTGATTGCAGTTAAAAATGGATGATAAGCATGTGATGCACAGAAGAGAAAGATCGGAGAATCTGAAGAACAACATCAAATATCTGATAAAGAGTCGCGGGGAGACGCAACTGTCCTTGTGCAACTCCAGTGGTTTGACCCGAACGACCATCTACAACATCCTTGAAGGCAAGGTGGTCAATGTCCAGCAGTCCACTGTGCGCAAGATTTCTGATTTCTTCGGCGTATCTTACGAAGAAATAGAGACGATTGATTTTGAAGAAAAGGAAATCATCGAAAGCAGTATTTCGCCACAGGGGAACATGAATCCGGCGGCGGTGCCTGTCATCAAGGAAAGTATGCTGCTGCAAAGTCTGGATAAAAGAATTGGTGAGTTGGCCACGATTCATCCACTGACTTACTATTTTGGCGCGTCCTTTAACCTGATTGGCGTGCTGCTGGAAAATGAAATCAGTGGCATGAATGAACCCGGCGATCTGCTGATCGTGCAGAAAGGAGCATCGACCAGCGACAGGGAAAAGCTGGTGTATGACAAAATCACAGCGAAGTTATCTATAAGCCATGAAGGCAGCTTCGATACGGATCGTGTATGCGTGATCGGAGATGTAATCGAGGAACGATTTAATGGATTGCAGTGTTGACGTTGAAAACAGCAAGTACAAGTTGCTGGGGTTCGAAAATGGAAAAAGCCTGGCCGTTATCATGGTTATTGCGACAGGCAAAATAATTAAAATAAAGCTAAGTGAAGTGTTGAATAGTGAGATTATGGATAATCTGAATAAAATCGAAGTGAAAAACCTCTACAAGAAGTTTTACTCCCAGGGCGGAGCACTCACCGCTTACGAAATAAATGACCGGCATGAGAGTTCCTGGATGATCTACATCATCCTGAACCTGATGCTGTTCACGCTTTATATTTTTACCAGTATTGCAGCGACAAAACCGATCTACCTCGAGTATTTCGATATTGTCGTAACGCCGGGCACCTTCCTCTATCCGCTGACATTCCTGATCGTCGACTTGCTTAACGAAACATTTGGCCTGCGGCTCGCGCGAAAAGCGATCCTGTTCGCGTTCATCAGCAACGCCGCGATTATCATTCTGCTGGCCATCACGACCCATCTTCCGGGACTGCCGGGTTGGAAACTCGATGGCGCTTACAATGATGTTATCAGTCAGTTGTCCGCAGTCCTTGTAGCGTCTTCTATATCGTTTCTGGTTTCCGAGAACATAAACTCGTACCTGTTGTGCAAGATTAAAGAACTCACAAATTCCAGGTTTCTGTTTTTGCGAGTGTTTTTAAGCACATTGTTTGCCGTGATCATCGACAGTTTTCTGTTCTGCTATATCGCGTTCTACGGAACGATGGAAAATAGCGCGATACTGGGCATGATCTACGTTCAGATCGCAATCAAGGTAGGTTTTGCCTTCTTTAATATCTTGCCGGCCTACGGCGCAAGATCTTTGTTCAAGAAATACCTGACGGGTGCGCAGACGCAATAAAGAGAGGAGAGCGCTCACTCAGCTTGCTTGAGTGAGCGCTTCTTGTTGCGTTTTTACTTTAAGCCAAGTTTCTCTTTCAAGCGTTGAATCACCTGCACTTTATTGTTCAGGAACTCATTCAAGCCTTTCGCGCGAAGATTGCAGGCATCGCAATCGGAACATCCAGTGCCTTTGATGCCGTTGTAGCAAGTCAGTGTTTCTTCGCGAACCAGATCCAGTTGATGGTGGTAATCAGCCAAGGCCCAGGTTTCTGCCTTGTTCAGCCACATCAATGGCGTATCCAGTTGCAGCTTGTAATCCATGCCCAATTCAAGGGCTTTATTCAAAGCCTTGACGAATTCATCCCGGCAATCGGGATAGCCCGAGAAGTCGGTTTCACAGACACCGGTAATGACCGTTTTGGCCTGGACTTGATAGGCATAGATAGAGGCCAGGGTCAGAAACAGAATGTTCCGTCCCGGAACGAAGGTGCTTGGCAGACTCTCGCCTGAGCTGTTAACGGTCGGGACCGGAATGTTATCGCGCGTCAGGCTGCTGATGGCTAGCTCATTGAGCAAGGACACATCCAGCGTTTTATGCACGGTGACACCGAGCTTTTTCGACAGCTGTTGCGCCACTTCAATTTCTGCGTGATGACGCTGACCATAGTCGAACGTGATGCAGTGGACTTCATCGTAGTGGGTCAGGGCGTGGATCAAGCACGTGGTGGAGTCCTGCCCGCCGCTGAATACGATAACTGCTTTGTTGGTCATGGTTATGCTTCCTGCATTGAGGTCTTAAGGGCAAAAGGGGAGATGATACTCGAAATAGGGATGGAGTTCGGTGCAGAGTCCAGATGCGCGCGTGAGTCCGTGAGCGGCTATCTTAAAGTGGAGTGAGGCTAGTCCCCGAGGATTTCCTCTCCTTGCAGGTGCTCAAAGGTGCAAACGCTAGATCGCGGTTAGCGCGTCCCGTGGAGGATGCTCACGCGGGACGAAGTTCCGCAACGGTTCGATTTTTCGAAAACTAAACCGATAAAAATCAGTCTTCAATCTCGAGGATTTTTATCTGTCGACCAATTATGTAAAGCTCTCCATCCTCGCGTATCTGGGCAAGTGAAGCAGGGTCGGCGTCCATGTCGTAATTTCCATCAATTTCCACACACCAGACGTCGTCAAATTTCAAGATCCTAACCCCAGAGCATATCGAGTTAAACTGATTGCCTCTAACTTTTGCACTTAACTCCTCCACCGCCCCCACTACCACCTTTACTTTCTTCCATACGTTGCCTTCAACTCTATGATCTCTGGCATAGAATATTACTTGCGCGGCAAGGGGTTCGCTGGGAAGGTAAAAAAATTCGAAAGAAAGAATTAACCCATCTTCAAAACGATGAAAGGCCTCCGAAACCTTGCTTACTTGTTCCATAGACACTACCTATAGGTGGTGAGGATTGCATACCTGATTGGGTTACTCCTCATCTCTGATGGGCCGTACTTGGTTTGAGGTGGACGGCACCCCGGATCATGACTAGATGAGAAGTTGTCGATTCTACCAGGGACAGACTTCGTTTGTTTGATCTTCAATAGCTTGGTCTTTTTACGAGAGATTCTTTGTGCTTGTGCACGAAAGTCAAATTAACCATTGGAGCGCGAAGAGAGTAATGCAGCTTTAGGATTTTCTTTATATCTAAAGCATGCGCCGTCTCACGAAAGGAGTTTTAAGTATAAATTCACGAGTAAACGGTGTTGGAGTAGGGTCGGAGTCGGCTTCAACCAAGTTATTCGCAAACTCTGAAAATTCTACTATCTGTTCGGGAGGGCCAGAGATTAATATTGCTCGAGTGTCAGAGTGATCTTCACCTAGCATGACGACAATGCATTTTTTCGAACATAGTACTGCTATCACTTTATGAAATAACTTTAATGAGGAGGCTTGAGAGAAGTCTGTACCTGAAACTCTATAAATTTCACTAATTACACTGAGGATCTCTTTTTTATCACTTTCATCCAATTCCATCTCTGACAAAAATATTAATGCATTCCATCCTTTGTATATGGCTGTCAAAAGTATTTTTATTTCTTCGCTACTGGAGGCAGTTGAGAGGTCGCAGAAATTATGCTTCCCCTCAATGTCTAAGTTTAATTCGAGATGTCTTCTTTTGTTCGTCGCGGCCAAACCAAGCTTTCCAAATGCTCTTTTATGTAGGCCTAGTTTTTTCGCGATACTGCTACTTGAATCGAGTTCGGTAGCAAGTACGGTATATATATTATATCGAAAGAAAATTGGAGCCAAATAATCAAAGATCGAGCCGTAATCATAGCCTGTAGCCAGATACCATAATGAGTCGCATGAGTTATCAAAGTGAAACCCACCAGATTTGGTAGCAAGAACAGACCCGATATCAACGATGGTTTTCATTGTGGCTACCCTTTTGAATCTTGGTTCTCATATAACTAATGTTCTTCATTTAAAACGTTAGAAAAGGACGGGGTGACATTATCTTAATTTTTTCAGGGGTGGACTATATTCAAGAAATTCAATAAGCCAAGCTAGGCGACGTGGAGATTATCCATCCCAGCTATAAACAGCTAAATCAGCTTATGGGAATCAGTAGAAATCATATATGGGTCAGGGCTTTTTGTAAGCTAATATAGTGTTAGTTCGGGCGGATTATCAACCCTGACGCACTTTACTTGAATTAAAATAGACGGCTTGCGGAACAAGAACAGATGTTAGGGTGCCGATCTTGTTAGGGGTAGACGGTGTATGTTGGTTTTTTGACCATATGATCCACCCCCTATATGCTCCGCAAGATCTACTTCAAGGCCGCACAATCAAGGCTTTCTTTCTTTGTAATTACACTCCGCCACTCTTGCAACGTTCTCGCTTTCATCATTGAGCAGCTTTTCAAGAATTTCGATAGGTGTTTTTCTATTTGCAGCTATTGCACCTCTCACCACGGAGCAGGGATCCAGGGAAAGTCGCTCGAACAATGTAAGTGATAATTTTCGCTTGGATGCAACGAAACGTCGGACACTGGCATCGAACGCACATAGCTCTTCAAGAATTTCCAGTGGTATTGTTTTATTGTGAGCCACCCATCTTCTATGCTCAGGAAATCTTTCAATTACTTCGCGCCACACTGAAAGAGGAGCCTCTTCCATTGCTGCTCGATCATAATCGACTTTTATTTCACTATCGCGCAGCGCGACAAATTCTTCAGCAGACGTAATCATTTAGCATTCTTGCACTTCAAAGATTTAAAGTTTATATTTTTCCTGCCCGCTCTTATGTTGCTCATATAGTCACCGTAGGTATCAGTGTCAGCAATCCATACTTTTTTTGATCGTGGACCTTTCCAATGAATTAAACGGTAATGCTGTTATTCAAGAACGCTAATAACTGTGTAAGGACGGGCTCACCAGTAGAGGTCAATATCACCCCAATCTCGGCAGAATTTCCACTTGCAGATACTATTTTCCTACCAAGTACTTCTCCATCGGAGGTACACAAATCCAAGGAGTAATAAAGTTTTCAGCATCAACCTCCTCTCCGTCGAATAATAGCTCTATTTCACTTGGAAGAAACGTCAAGTAGGCACTGAATCTATCGCCCGAATACTCGTAGTGACCGTAATTTCTTTTTAATACAATATTTAGATGCCTCGAAGCCTTTTCGTAAATATCGCCTAAAAAATTATCAAGAACATCAAGTATTTCCTGTCGCTCACTCATATTTTTTTATACAGCATTCAAATATTTTCTCTCCGCAAATTTCACTATAATCAACAGAGATTTGCATAGAGAGTTCGGCGTCAATTAACCTGATCTCGTCACTTTTGGATTTATCAAAATCAAAACTCGCACATAGGGAAGCGCCGCTTGCGAGCATGTAGGCTCCACAATATTTCCAGTCCTCATCTATAAACAAATAGTATTTCCGATTCTCGATTGCTGACGAAGAAAAGTTAATTGCTTCAGTGGATAGCGAATATTCTTTGCGCACACAGGAGATCTCGCGCTTCGTCATTAGCGCTGCGATTACGCTATCTGTTTCCGGTAAACTTAAAAGCAGCGATCCATCAAAAGGTAGAGCTACAAGTGAGGCTAACTTTTCTTGATAGTGACTAAGCAGTTTTTTTCCTTGAGCCTTTCTATAAAGAACTTCTCTTTTATAAGGATCTATATTCATTTGCAGCACCCTTGTTTATAGAAAGCTTTCCCTTTGCCGTTGCGTAACTGAGGGCGGCCATGTTTACTCATCCTTGGACTTCCGTTATCGTCAAGCTTTACTTTACCTGCTTCCCAATGTGGTTTGTCTGGATGACTTACGTCCATTGTTTGTTGTTGTACGGATGATTGTCCGTTACCTCCACCTGGTTGTGGTGAGTCGTAACGATATTCCCACCCGGATTTATTTTTGGATTGACCGCTGGGTTGCTGACTTGTGGGTATACCGGCTTGCCTCATGGCTTCGCGTCGAGCTGCTCTAGACGTAACAAAGGGATTATTTTCGCTACCCAGTGGTTCGTTACTTAGCCCCCATGGATCGGTCCACAGTACCGGGTTCGGCGCATAAGCATAAAGATTGATTCCCCCCGCGTAGCCAATCGGATCCTTACTAACAAACCGCCCAACCCCCGGATCATAGTACCGATGACGGTTGTAATGCAGCCCCGTCTCATGATCGTGATACTGCCCCTGGAACCGTATCGGGTTGATCACGCCATGTTGCCGCGCCCACTCCGAACGCTGCTCCGTCACCTGCCCCCACGCCTTGTACTGCGCGGTCCAGGCCATGTTGCCTTGCGAGTCCGTCAATTCCTGCGGCGTGCCGAGGTGATCACACTGATACCAGGCCA
>NZ_JBSVXS010000132.1:0-13855 GCF_054070155.1 Pseudomonas sp. SDT291_1_S447 | reverse complement strand
TACTTTTTGGCGTTTGAAAAAGTGAGTCGCTGTAAGAGCGAAACCGCCAGCGGCAACTCCCGCAGCAACGGATATGCCCCCAATCCAATCCCAAAACCCCAAACACAAAAAAAAGGCGCGATCCTCTCGAATCGCGCCTTTCTCATGTCCCGCTATCTATCAGCTACCCAGCGCCTTCGACGCCAGCCAGAACAACCCGGCCGACAGCGCAACCGTCGCCGGCAAGGTCAACACCCAAGCCAACAGAATGGTGCGAACCGTGCCACCCTGCAGGCCGCTCTTGTTAGCAACCATGGTGCCCGCCACGCCCGAGGACAGAACGTGCGTGGTCGACACCGGCAGGCTGAAGATGTTAGCCATACCGATCAAACTGGCCGTGGTGATCTGCGCCGACATGCCCTGGGAATAGGTCATGCCCTGCTTGCCGATCTTCTCGCCAATGGTCAATACCACGCGTTTCCAGCCAACCATGGTGCCCAGGCCCAGAGCCAGCGCGACCGCCAGAATCACCCAGAACGGCGCGTATTCAGTGGTGGTGGTCAGGTCTTTGCGCAGCTTGTCGAGGTCAGCCTTTTCACGGGCTTCCAGGCCAGGCAGCTTGCCAACCTTTTTCGCAGTGTCGTCCAGGCACAGCAGGTAACGACGCACTTCGATGCGGCTCTCCGAAGACAGCGAGTGGTAGTCCGCTACGCCTTTAAGCGTGTGCAGCAGGGCGGTGATGGTCGGTTCGGTCTGCTGCGGGTTGCAGCGGAATTTCTCCGGCAGGTCGCCTTCAACGCTCTTGCCCAGGGCCAGGAATTCACCCAGCGAATCGGCATTGCGTTGGTAGAACTGGCTCAGGTGCAGGGTCGCATCGCGAGTGCGTTCGATCTGGTAGGTGGTGCTGTTCAGATCGAGAACGAACTGCGCCGGGACGATACCAATCAACACCAGCATGATCAGGCCGATGCCTTTCTGGCCATCGTTGGAGCCGTGCACGAAGCTCACGGCCATGGCCGAGATCACCAGTACCAGACGGTTCCAGAATGGTGGGTGCTTCTTGTCGTCGATCTTGCGGCGCTGTTCCGGCGTCTTGTGCATCTTCGACAGCGGGCGCCACCATTTCAGGCCGATCAACACCAGCGCGGCTATCAGGAAGCCGGCCATCGGCGAGAACACCAATGAGGCGCCGATGTCGATCGCTTTCTGCCAGTTCACGCCGTCAGCCAACGGGATATCGTTGATCAGGGCATTGGCCAGGCCGACACCGAGGATCGAGCCGATCAGGGTGTGCGAGCTGGACGCCGGGATACCGAAGTACCAGGTGCCGAGGTTCCAGGTGATTGCCGCGGCGAGCAACGAGAACACCATCGCCAGGCCATGGCCGGTGTTCACATTGATCAGCAGTTCCACCGGCAGCAAGTGGACAATGGCATACGCCACGCCAACGCCACCCAGCAGCACGCCGAGGAAATTGAACACACCGGAAAAGAACACTGCCAGATGAGGCGGCATGGCTTTGGTGTAGATAACAGTGGCTACCGCGTTAGCGGTGTCATGAAATCCATTGATGAACTCGAAGGCGAGGACAAACGTCAGGGCGAGCAAGAGGCTCACAAGCACCCAAGCATCCAGTCCGCTGAATAAATCGATCATGAAGGTTTTCTGACCCGGTCGTAAGGGGGCGCGATTATGCCAGAAAAGACTGGAAATCGATGCCCTACCTGCTCATCGGTTACGCACTTCTTCGATTTAATTTGTTGCAGCGCATGAAAACCTAGCGTCTTGCAGGGTTTTTCAAGTCATTGATTTTGTTAGTAAAAGCATTGTTTTGCAGGTAATTTCGGCCATGCGCAAGGGTCTCAAACGCTTGTCTGAAATATCTGTGAAACGTGTAGGACGCCCGTCCTCAACCCGCCAGACCGGTTGATGGCCGCTGCCCGCGGGTAGCGGGCGCGCAAGGCATCGTCGTTCCACCGCGCTCGTAGCCGGTATGGACGCAAACCTTCAAAAGCAACGAACACCGTAGCTCAAGGCTCTTCGGCTTTGAGTTCCTTTTCGATCTTTTCGATTTCTTGCTTGAAGACCTGATCCTGAACGGTCGGGCGTTTACGCCACGCTTTGCGTTCCGGTTCGGGTTGAGCGGCGTAGGTGGTGACTTCCCCGCCGTAAACTTCCTTGTAACGTTGTTCCTGGCGCTCAAGTTCCGCGCGCAGTTCGTCTTTCGTCACAGTGCTACCTGTATGAGTTGAGTTAAGTGTCTGGTGAAACGCACTGCAACGAATCGATTGAACGAAGCCACCGAGCATCCAACACCCGGACAGGCATTGGTGTAATCGGTGGGGCGATCAAGACTTCCGTGTTACAGGCGGCTACGGCACCAGATAAAAACTGACGCAGCATCAGTTTCCTGTTTCAGCGAGCGCAGGCGTTGCATGAGTGATGCGCGTCAGGCGCTGGCCGGGCTGTTGGCGATGGACATCGCCGCAGCGAGTGAAAACCTCGACGATTAAAAAACGAGGTGCCACTGAGGTGCATTATAGCGGTCGATTCGGGAATGACTATCTTTGCCAAGTTAAAAACGGTTCCGGATGTGTGATTGTTTTGTGACTCGCAACTTTTGTTGCTAGTTGCAGTGCACGCTGGCCCTTATTTGCCGCGCGATCAGTTTTTGGCGTCATTTAGTCGAACAACTTAGGAGGTGATTCAAATAACGGCCGAAGTTGCGCGAACCCCGGAAAGGGTTTGAGGCGGCCTGCACAGCTGATTGCGATTATCGGTCGGCGGTTCGATAATCGCCCAATCTTGCGGCCCCGACGCTTGTGCATTGGTCGGCAAGCCGTTTGTATAGCCCATTGATCCGTGCCGTATAGAAGGACAAGAAATGAACGATCAAATGCGCAACTCTTTCACCTCCGTGGCGCCGCCGATCGTCGCCTCACCGGCCAAACGCATCCAGGCGCTGACCGGTGATCCGGACTTCATGACCTCGCTGGCCCGTGGTCTGGCGGTGGTGCAGGCGTTCCAGGAGCGCAAACGCCATCTGACCATCGCCCAAATCAGTCACCGCACGGAAATTCCCCGCGCCGCCGTGCGCCGTTGCCTGCATACCTTGATCAAACTCGGTTACGCCACCACGGACGGTCGCACCTACTCATTGCTGCCCAAAGTACTGACCCTCGGCCACGCTTATCTGTCGTCGACGCCGTTGGCGGTGTCGGCCCAGCCGTACCTCGACCGCATGAGCGAGCAACTGCACGAAGCCTGCAACATGGCCACGCTCGAAGGCGACGACATTCTCTACATCGCCCGCTCGGCAACCACGCAGCGGCTGATTTCGGTGGACCTGTCGGTGGGCGGTCGTTTGCCGGCGTACTGCACGTCGATGGGGCGGATTCTGCTGGCAGCCCTCGATGACACATCGCTGCGTGAATACCTCGATCACGCCGAACTGGTCGCCAAGACCAGTCGCACGATCCATACACCCGATGCGCTGCTCGAATGCCTGCAGGAAGTGCGGCAGCAGGGCTGGTGCATCGTTGACCAGGAACTGGAGCAAGGCCTGCGCTCAATTGCCGTGCCAGTCTACGATGCTTCCGGCCAGGTGGTCGCGGCGCTCAACGTCAGCACTCACGCCGGTCGCGTCAGTCGCACCGAGCTGGAGCAGCGCTTCCTGCCGGGCCTGCTCAGTGCCAGCCGCGACCTCAGTGCGCAGTTGTTTGCCTGATGAAGCTGTTCGATAAACGCACAGTGTTGCGTTTATCGAATTGACGCTAAAACCCCCGGATCATTAATGTCGCGGCAGCGTCATCCGGCGCTGATGTGAATGAGCCCGCCGGACTGTCGACTCCCATAATAATGACAAGAGGCAACTCACCATGCGCACGCTCTCCGACTGTCTCCGCTCCACCCGCTGTTGCCGGGTTTCCCGCAACGCCTGATCCAGACCTTCTATTCTTGTGACCGTGCCGCGTTTTGGCCGGCCGCCGTTCGACTGCGTTTTTTGCGTGGAATAAAAATAATGAACCAGCCTCAGTCCGCTGTGGGTAACTGCCTCGACGTGCAGACCTTCATCAATGCCCAACCGATCTCGCGCTATCAATGGCGGGTGGTGATTCTGTGTTTCCTGATTGTCTTTCTCGATGGCCTCGACACCGCGGCGATGGGCTTCATTGCCCCGGCGCTGTCGCAGGACTGGGGCATCGACCGCGCCAGCCTCGGTCCGGTGATGAGTGCTGCGTTGATCGGCATGGTTTTCGGTGCATTGGGTTCCGGCCCGTTGGCTGACCGCTTTGGACGAAAAGTCGTACTGGTGGGCGCGGTGGTGCTGTTCGGTGCTTTCAGCCTGGCGTCGGCGTACAGCACCAACGTTGAACAATTGCTGGTGCTGCGCTTCCTCACTGGCCTGGGTCTGGGCGCCGGAATGCCGAATGCCACCACACTGCTCTCGGAATACACCCCGGAGCGCAAGAAGTCGCTGTTGGTGACCAGCATGTTCTGCGGCTTCAACCTCGGAATGGCTGGAGGCGGGTTCATTTCCGCCAAGCTGATTCCGGCATTCGGCTGGCACAGTCTGTTGCTGATTGGCGGGGTTCTGCCGTTGATCCTTGCCGTGGTGCTGTTGTTCTGGCTGCCTGAGTCGGCGCGTTATCTGGTGGTGCGCAATCGTGGCACTGACAAAGTGCGCAAGACCCTGGCACCGATCGATCCGGTCACCGTCGCTCAAGCCTCCAGTTTCAGCGTGCCGGAACAGAAAACCGTCAAGGCACGTAACGTGTTCGCGGTGATTTTCTCCGGCACTTACAGCACCGGCACCTTGTTGCTTTGGCTGACCTATTTCATGGGCCTGGTGATCGTTTACCTGCTGACCAGTTGGCTACCGACGCTGATGCGTGACAGCGGCGCGAGCATGGAACAAGCCGCGTTCATCGGTGCGCTGTTCCAGTTTGGTGGGGTATTGAGCGCGGTCGCTGTGGGATGGGCGATGGACCGCTTCAATCCGCACAAGGTCATCGGCATTTTCTACCTGTTGGCCGGGGTGTTTGCCTACGCGGTGGGGCAGAGCCTGGGCAACATCACCTTGCTGGCGACCTTGGTGCTGGTGGCCGGCATGTGTGTGAACGGTGCGCAATCGGCGATGCCGTCGCTGGCGGCGCGGTTTTATCCGACGCAGGGGCGGGCGACTGGCGTGTCGTGGATGCTGGGAATTGGCCGCTTTGGCGCGATTCTCGGGGCTTGGATGGGCGCGACGTTGTTGGGGTTGGGCTGGAATTTTGAGCAGGTGTTGACGGCGTTGGTGATTCCGGCGGCGTTGGCCACCACGGCGGTGGTGATCAAAGGCATGGTCAGTCATGCGGATGCGACTTGAGTTTCATGCGTAGAAATATTCGTTGAATGTTCTGGCCTATTCGCGAGCAGGCTCGCTCCCACATTTGGAATGCGTTCCCCTGTAGGAGTGAGCCTGCTCGCGATGCTTTTGATTCGATTGTTAGGAGAACAACAATCTGTTCGATAAACGAACACTCAGTCGATTATCGGATTGTTTGGTGAATTTCCCAGGCTTAATCTTCAGTGACTCCGGCGCTGAACCTCGCGCCTTTTTATTACTGGCGATTCATTACAAAAACAGGAGCCCGCTCCATGGCTGAGATCCTTTCGCTGCACGACGCGGTGAAGCAATTCGTCAACGACGGTGACACCGTCGCACTCGAAGGCTTCACTCACCTGATCCCTACAGCAGCGGGTCATGAAATTATTCGTCAGGGCAAGAAAGATCTGACGCTGGTGCGGATGACGCCTGACCTGATCTACGACCAACTGATCGGCGCCGGTTGCGCACGTAAACTGATTTTCTCCTGGGGCGGCAACCCGGGTGTAGGTTCGCTGCACCGTCTGCGCGATGCGGTCGAGAAGCAATGGCCGCACGCTCTCGAAATCGAAGAGCACAGCCACGCCGACCTGGCGAATGCCTACGTGGCCGGCGCCTCCGGCCTGCCATTCGCGGTGCTGCGTGCTTACGCCGGCTCTGACCTGCCGAAGGTCAATCCACTGATCAAAACCGTGACCTGCCCGTTCACCGGTGAAGTGCTGGCGGCGGTACCGTCGGTGCGCCCGGACGTGACCGTGATCCACGCACAGAAAGCCGACCGCCAGGGCAACGTATTGCTGTGGGGCATCCTTGGCGTACAGAAAGAAGCTGCTTTGGCTGCCAAGCGCTGCATCGTCACCGTCGAAGAAATTGTCGACGACCTCAACGCGCCAATGAACGCCTGTGTCCTGCCGACCTGGGCCTTGAGCGCGGTCTGCCACGTACCCGGCGGCGCGCACCCGTCCTACGCCCACGGTTACACCGAGCGTGACAATCGTTTCTACCAGGCGTGGGATCCGATCGCCCGCGACCGTGAGACGTTTACCGCGTGGATCAACGAATACATCCATGGCTGCGCTGACTTCAGCGCGTTCCAGGCCAAGTTGGCCGCTGCTTCGGAGGCCAAGTAATGACTTACACCACCAATGAAATGATGACCGTCGCGGCGGCCCGTCGCCTGAAGAACGGCTCGGTGTGCTTCGTCGGCATCGGCCTGCCGTCGAAAGCCGCCAACCTTGCGCGTCTGACCTCGTCGCCGGACGTGGTGCTGATCTACGAATCGGGTCCGATTGGTGCCAAGCCGAGCGTGCTGCCGCTGTCGATCGGTGATGGTGAGCTGGCGGAAACCGCTGACACTGTCGTACCGACCGGTGAGATTTTTCGCTATTGGTTGCAGGGCGGGCGCATCGACGTCGGTTTTCTCGGCGCCGCGCAGGTCGACCGTTTCGGCAACATCAACACCACCGTGGTTGGCGATTACTTCTCGCCGAAAGTGCGCCTGCCGGGCGCCGGTGGCGCGCCGGAGATTGCCGGTTCGGCGAAAAGCGTGTTGATCATCCTTAAACAGTCGGCGCGCTCGTTTGTCGACAAGCTCGATTTCATCACCTCGGTCGGCCACGGCGAGGGCGGCGACTCGCGCAAACGTCTGGGTCTGCCGGGCGCCGGGCCGGTCGGGATCATCACCGACCTGTGCATCATGGAACCGGAAGAGGGCACCCACGAATTCGTGGTCACCGCACTGCACCCGGGCGTGACCCGCGAGCAAGTGGTCGCGGCCACCGGTTGGGCGATTCGTTTTGCCGAGCAGGTTGAAAACACCGCTGAACCGACTGAAGTCGAACTGACTGCACTGCGTGATCTCGAAGCACGCACCGCGGCCGCCCACGGCCAGGCGCCGGGAGAAGCATGATGCGTGAGGTTTATATCTGCGATGCGATTCGCACCCCGATCGGCCGGTTCGGCGGCGGACTGTCCGCCGTGCGCGCCGATGACCTGGCCGCCGTGCCGATCAAGGCCCTGATGGAACGCAATCCCTCGGTGGACTGGAACGCCATCGATGAAGTATTCCTCGGCTGCGCCAACCAGGCCGGCGAAGACAACCGCAACGTTGCGCGCATGGCGCTGCTGTTGGCGGGCCTGCCGGACAGCGTGCCGGGCGTGACTCTCAATCGCCTCTGTGCTTCGGGCATGGACGCGATCGGCACCGCATTCCGGGCGATTGCCAGCGGCGAGATGGAGCTGGCGATTGCCGGCGGCGTCGAGTCGATGTCCCGCGCACCGTTCGTGATGGGCAAGGCTGACGCGGCGTTTTCGCGCAACATGAAACTGGAAGACACCACCATCGGCTGGCGTTTCATCAACCCGTTGATGAAAGCGCAGTACGGCGTCGACGCGATGCCGCAGACTGCCGACAACGTCGCCGACGACTATAAAGTCTCGCGCGCCGATCAAGACGCCTTCGCTCTGCGCAGTCAGCAACGTACCGCCGCCGCGCAGGCTGCCGGCTACTTCGCTGAAGAAATAGTCGAAGTGCGAATTGCCCACAAGAAGGGCGAAACCGTGGTCAGCCAGGACGAACATCCCCGTGCCGACACCACGATTGAAGCGCTGACTAAACTGAAACCGGTCAACGGCCCGGACAAAACCGTCACCGCCGGCAATGCCTCCGGCGTCAACGACGGTGCCGCTGCACTGATTCTGGCGTCCGCCGAAGCCGTGAAAAAACATGGCCTGACCGCCCGCGCCAAAGTGCTCGGCATGGCCAGCGCCGGTGTCGCGCCGCGGGTGATGGGCATCGGCCCGGTACCGGCGGTGCGCAAACTGATCGAGCGCCTCGGCGTAGCCGTCAACGATTTCGACGTGATCGAACTCAACGAAGCGTTTGCCAGCCAAGGCTTGGCGGTGCTGCGTGAACTGGGTCTGGCGGACGATGCCGCGCAGGTCAACCCGAACGGTGGCGCCATTGCCTTGGGTCACCCGCTGGGCATGAGCGGTGCGCGTCTGGTGCTGACTGCCCTGCATCAGCTGGAAAAAACCGGTGGCAAGAAAGGTCTGGCGACCATGTGCGTCGGTGTCGGCCAAGGTCTGGCCCTGGCCATCGAACGCGTCTGACGCAAGCCGTGACGAAAAAGAACAGAGGAAAGCGACATGTCTGACAAGCCTGGTTACCGTCGTCCGCAGGAAGGCACTCAGCCTGAGTACCTGCACCCGACGTATCAATCCACTAACCTGCGCTCGCCGTCGAAGCCGTTGGTGTTTCTGCCGCACTCGCTGTCGGAAATCACCGGCCCGACCATCGGCGCCGAGCGTGTGGGCGACACCGATAATGACCTGACCGCCCAGCATGCAGGCGAGCCGCAAGGTGAGCGCATCATCGTTCACGGCCGCGTGCTCGACGAAAACGGTCTGCCGGTACCGGGAATTCTGGTGGAGATCTGGCAGGCCAACGCCGCCGGCCGCTACAACCACAAACGCGACTTGCACGATGCGCCGCTGGACCCGAACTTCACCGGCACCGGCCGCACCGTCACCGACGCCGACGGCTGGTATCAGTTCCAGACCATCAAGCCCGGCGCCTACCCGTGGGGCAACCACCACAACGCCTGGCGTCCGGCGCATATCCACTTTTCGCTGTTCGGGCCGAGCATCCTCACCCGTCTGGTCACGCAGATGTACTTCCCGGGCGATCCGCTGCTGGCCTACGACCCGATCTACAACTGCGTGCCGGACACTTCGGCCAAGGAACGCCTGATCGCCAGTTTCGATCTGGAAAAAACCATTCCGTCCTACGCCCTCGGTTATCGCTGGGACATCGTGCTGCGCGGGCGTGAAGCCACGCCGATGGAGAAATAAGATGACGCTGACTGCGACCACGTCCCACACCGTCGGGCCGTACTACCACATCGGCCTGACCTGGCTGAACCGCGAAAACCTCACTGTCGAGCAAACCCTCGGCGAGCGCGTGGCGATCACCGGGCAGGTGGTGGACGGCAATGGCGATGTCGTCAACGACGCCATGCTCGAAGTCTGGCAGGCCAACGCCGCCGGCAAGTACGACCACCCGGAAGACGAGCAGGACAAACCGCTCGATCCGCATTTCGAAGGCTTTGGCCGGGTGCCGGTGGATGCAGAAGGGCGCTTCCGCTTCACCACGATCAAACCGGGTACCGTAGAGGGCCTGAAAGGCTCGACGCAGGCGCCACATCTGGTGGTGCTGGTGTTTGCCCGTGGACTGGTCAAGCACTTGCTGACGCGGATCTACTTTGAGGGCGAGCCGGCGAACGTTGATGATCCGTTGCTCGAATGCGTACCGGCGGAACGTCGCAGTACCTTGCTGGCCAAGCAGGACGCCTCGGGTGTTTACCAGTGGAATGTGATTCTGCAGGGCACTGATGCCGAGACCGTGTTCTTCGATTACTGAAGAACACCCCACTCCTACAAGGGAACTGTGTTGCAGATGGAACTGTGGAACGGGACTGTTGCAAAGTATGTCTAGACTCTCACTGTCCCTATCGAGTGCAAAACAATGACAACCACCACCTCCCATTACACCGGTGAAGAGCGCAGCAAGCGCATCTTTGCCATTGTCGGCGCCTCGTCCGGCAACCTCGTCGAATGGTTCGACTTCTACGTCTACGCCTTTTGCGCGATCTATTTCGCCCCGGCGTTTTTCCCCTCCGACAACCCGACGGTGCAACTGGTCAACACCGCTGGCGTGTTCGCTGCCGGCTTCCTGATGCGCCCGATTGGCGGCTGGATTTTTGGCCGGGTGGCGGACAAGCACGGGCGCAAGAACTCGATGCTCATCTCGATTCTGATGATGTGCTTCGGCTCGTTGCTGATCGCTTGCTTGCCGACCTATAAGGACATCGGCGTCTGGGCACCGGTCCTGCTGTTGTTCGCACGCTTGCTGCAAGGCCTGTCGGTCGGCGGCGAGTACGGCACCACCGCGACCTATATGAGCGAAGTTGCACTCAAGGGCCAGCGCGGTTTCTTCGCTTCGTTCCAGTACGTGACGCTGATCGGCGGGCAACTGCTGGCGGTGTCGCTGGTAGTGGTCCTGCAGCAGTTCCTCACTGAAGAAGACCTGCGCGCCTACGGCTGGCGGATTCCGTTTGTGGTCGGTGCAGTGGCGGCGCTGATTTCGCTGTTCCTGCGTCGCAGCCTGAAAGAAACCACCAACAAGGAAACCCGCGCACACAAGGACGCCGGCAGCATCAGCGCGCTGTTCCGCGATCACAAAGCCGCGTTCATCACCGTGCTCGGTTACACCGCCGGTGGCTCGCTGATTTTCTACACCTTCACCACCTACATGCAGAAATATTTGGTCAACACTGCGGGCATGCACGCCAAGACCGCCAGCTACATCATGACCGGCGCGCTCTTCCTTTATATGTGCATGCAGCCGCTGTTCGGCATGCTCGCCGACAAGATTGGCCGACGTAATTCGATGCTCTGGTTCGGCGCGCTCGGCACGCTGTTTACCGTGCCGATTCTGCTCAGCCTGAAAAGCGTCAGCAGCCCGTTCCTCGCATTTGTGTTGATCACTGTGGCATTGGCGATTGTCAGTTTCTACACCTCGATCAGCGGCCTGGTGAAAGCCGAGATGTTCCCGCCGGAAGTCCGCGCCCTCGGCGTCGGTCTGGCTTATGCGGTGGCGAACGCGATCTTCGGCGGCTCGGCGGAATTCGTCGCCCTGAGCCTGAAGAACATCGGCATGGAAAACTCCTTCTACTGGTACGTGACGGCGATGATGGCGATCGCCTTCCTGTTCAGTCTGCGCTTGCCGAAACAGGCGGCGTATTTGCACCACGATCTCTAACCCGAAGCGCGCGGGCCGTGATGGCCCGCGCCGGCAAGGACTGTTTATGACTCAGCGACCGGGCAATCAATTGTTCGATGCCTACTTCACTGCTCGCGATATGCGTGAGGTGTTCTGCGATCAGGGCCGCGTGCAGGCCATGCTCGACTTCGAAGCGGCGCTGGCGCGGGCCGAGGCGCGGGTCGGGTTGATTCCTTCTGCGGCTGTCGCACCGATTGCTGCGGCGTGTAACGCGGGGTTATATGACTTTGCGGCGCTGGGCGAGGCGATTGCCACGGCCGGCAATTCGGCGATTCCGCTGGTCAAGGCATTGGGCAAGCAGATTGCTGCCCGCGACGCTGAAGCCGAACGTTACGTGCATTTGGGCGCGACCAGTCAGGACGTGATGGATTCCGGGCTGGTGCTGCAATTGCGTCAGGCGCTGGAGTTGATCGAAAGCGACCTCGCGCAACTGGCTGACTCTCTCGCCACCCAGGCGCAACGTCATGCCGCTACGCCGCTGGCCGGACGCACTTGGCTGCAACACGCGACGCCGGTAACGCTCGGCATGAAAATCGCCGGATGGTTGGGCGCTGTTACTCGCAGCCGCCAGCGTCTGCGTGAACTCAAGCCGCGTCTGCTGGTGCTGCAATTTGGCGGTGCTTCCGGGACGCTCGCAGCCTTGGGCGAACAAGCCTTGCCGATTGCCGAAGCGCTGGCTGAAGAACTGCAACTGACCTTGCCGGAACAGCCGTGGCACACCCAGCGCGATCGCGTGGTCGAGTTCGGCGCGGTGCTCGGTTTGATCGCCGGCAGCCTCGGCAAATTCGGCCGCGACATCAGCCTGTTGATGCAGACCGAAGCGGCTGAGGTTTTCGAGCCCTCGGCGCCGGGCAAGGGCGGCTCGTCGACCATGCCGCACAAACGCAATCCGGTCGGCGCGGCGGTGTTGATCGGCGCGGCGACGCGCGTGCCGGGTCTGGTCTCGACGCTGTTCAGCGCCATGCCGCAGGAGCATGAACGTAGCCTCGGTTTGTGGCATGCCGAATGGGAAACCTTGCCGGAGATTTGCTGCCTCGTTTCCGGTTCGCTGCAACAGGCACGCTTGCTGGCTGATGGCCTGGAAGTCGATGCCGAGCGCATGGGCCGCAACCTCGAATTAACTCAGGGGCTGGTGCTGGCCGAAGCCGTCAGCATCGTCCTCGCCCAGCGTGTCGGCCGCGACGCCGCGCATCACCTGCTCGAACAATGCTGCAAACGCGCGGTGGCCGAGCAGCGCCATTTGCGCGCCGTACTCGGTGATGAGCCGCAAGTCACCGCTGAGCTGAGCAACGCTGAACTCGATCATCTTTTGAACCCCGCCCACTATCTCGGTCAGGCGAAAACCTGGGTCGAGCGTGCGGTGGCCGAACACAACGCATTGTCTGTCTGAAAGGAGAGGGCTGTGGCTTTCGTTCAACTCGCCGATGGCGAACTGCACTATCAAATCGAGGGCCCGGTCGATGCGCCGGTGCTGGTGCTGTCCAACTCGCTGGGCACTGATCTGCACATGTGGGACGCGCAGATGCCGGCCTTCACCGAGCACTTTCGCGTGCTGCGTTTCGACACCCGTGGCCATGGCCAATCGCTGGTGACGGCGGGCCCGTACAGCATCGAGCAACTCGGTCACGACGTGCTCGGTCTGCTGGATGCACTGCATATCGAGCGTGCGCATTTTTGCGGACTGTCGATGGGCGGCCTGATCGGCCAGTGGCTGGGCATCAATGCCGGGCATCGTCTGAACAAGCTGGTCGTCTGCAACACCGCAGCTAAAATCGGCGATCCGTCGGTGTGGAACCCACGCATCGAAACCGTGCTGCGTGATGGCGCAGCGGCGATGGTTGCCCTGCGTGATGCATCGATTGCCCGCTGGTTTACCCCGGACTTTTCGGCTGCTCATCCGGCAGCGGCCAAGCAGATTACCGACATGCTCGCAGCCACTTCGCCTCAAGGTTACGCGGCCAATTGTGCGGCGGTGCGTGATGCCGATTTCCGCGAGCAACTGGCGTCGATCAATGTGCCGTTGTTGGTGATTGCCGGCACCGAAGACGCGGTGACACCGCCGTCCGGTGGGCACTTTATTCAGGAACATGTACGCGGTGCCGAGTACGCCGAGTTCTATGCGGCGCACCTGTCCAACGTGCAGGCTGGCACGGATTTCAGTGAACGCGTGTTGGCGTTTTTGCAGGCTAAGTGAGGAAGTTTTTGTGGACGAGAAACAACGTTACGACGACGGCATGCAGGTACGCCGCGCGGTGCTGGGTGATGCCCATGTCGATCGCAGCCTGACTACGCTGACCGAGTTCAACTCGGAGTTCCAGGAGATGATCACCCGGCATGCCTGGGGCGATATCTGGACGCGTCCGGGCTTGCCTCGGCACACGCGCAGTTTGATCACCATCGCGATGTTGATCGGCATGAACCGCGAAGGTGAGCTGAAACTTCACCTGCGTGCGGCGGCCAATAATGGCGTGAGCCGGGGCGAGATCAAGGAAGTGATCATGCAGAGTGCGATTTACTGCGGGATTCCGGCGGCGAATGCGACGTTTCATCTGGCGGAATCGGTTTGGGATGAACTCGGGGTTGAATCCCGGGAGTGACGGTTGAAACCGAAAAAGATCGCAGCCTTCGGCAGCTCCTACATTTGGAATGCGTCCCCCTGTAGGAGC
>NZ_JBSVXS010000131.1:0-13935 GCF_054070155.1 Pseudomonas sp. SDT291_1_S447 | reverse complement strand
CATTCTGCTTGTAAGGCAGACGCTCTCCCAGCTGAGCTAATCACCCTTCGCTTCGGTGTGGCGCGCATTCTACGGAGCGACCCAACCTCTGGCAAGCACTTTTTTAAATAATTTTCTCAGGCCTTCCAAAGGCTTAGAGAAGGGTTGGCCTATGAGACGGCGAAGACAATAATGCCCCCCTTTGTATAAAGGAGAGACTCACCCCATGTGGTTCAAAAACCTGCTTATCTATCGCCTGACCCAAGACCTGCCTGTCGATGCCGAGGCGCTGGAAACTGCACTGGCCACCAAACTGGCGCGTCCATGTGCAAGCCAGGAGTTGACCACCTACGGTTTCGTCGCGCCGTTCGGCAAAGGCGAAGATGCTCCGCTGGTGCACGTCAGCGGTGACTTCCTGCTGATTTCTGCGCGTAAAGAAGAACGCATTCTGCCGGGCAGCGTCGTGCGTGACGCGGTCAAGGAAAAGGTCGAAGAGATCGAAGCCGAGCAGATGCGCAAGGTCTATAAGAAGGAACGCGACCAGATCAAGGATGAAATCATCCAGGCGTTCCTGCCGCGCGCCTTTATCCGTCGCTCGTCGACCTTCGCCGCCATCGCGCCGAAACAGGGTCTGATCCTGGTCAACTCGGCCAGCCCGAAACGTGCCGAAGACCTGCTGTCGACCCTGCGTGAAGTGATCGGCACCCTGCCCGTTCGTCCGCTGACCGTGAAAATGTCGCCTACCGCGACCATGACCGAATGGGTCACCACGCAAAAAGCCGCCGACGACTTCTATGTACTGGACGAGTGCGAACTGCGCGACACCCACGAAGACGGCGGCATCGTGCGTTGCAAGCGGCAGGACCTGACCAGCGAAGAAATCCAGCTGCACCTGAGCACCGGCAAAGTGGTCACTCAGTTGTCGCTGGCATGGCAGGACAAGCTGTCGTTCATGCTCGATGACAAGATGACCGTTAAACGTCTGAAGTTCGAAGATCTGTTGCAGGATCAGGCAGAACAGGACGGTGGTGATGAGGCGCTGGGGCAACTGGATGCCAGCTTCACGCTGATGATGCTGACGTTCGGCGACTTCCTGCCGGCTCTGGTGGAAGCGTTGGGTGGGGAAGAGACTCCTCAAGGCATCTAAAGCCGTGTGATGTCCAAACTGTAGGAGTGAGCCTGCTCGCGATGAGGGACTGACATTCAACTTATGTGTTGATTGAAAGATCGCTATCGCGAGCAGGCTCACTCCTACATTTGTTTTGTGGTGTTCATTTAATAATAAGGATCAAGCCATGCGCGCACTGGCTGCACTCAGCCGCTTTGTCGGCAACACCTTCGCTTACTGGGTTCTGATTTTTGCTGTGATTGCGTTTCTGCAACCGGCGTGGTTCCTCGGCCTGAAAAGCGCGATCGTACCGTTGCTCGGGCTGGTCATGTTCGGCATGGGCCTGACCCTCAAACTCGACGACTTCGCCGCTGTTGCCCGCCACCCGTGGCGTGTGGCGCTGGGCGTGGTTGCCCATTTCGTGATCATGCCCGGTGTGGCGTGGTTGCTTTGCCAGGTGTTTCATCTGCCGCCGGAAATCGCCGTCGGGGTGATTCTGGTCGGCTGCTGCCCAAGCGGCACGTCGTCCAACGTGATGACCTGGCTGGCTCGCGGTGATCTGGCGTTGTCGGTCGCCATTGCTGCCGTCACCACCCTCCTCGCCCCGCTGCTGACCCCGGCGCTGATCTGGCTGCTGGCTTCGGCGTGGCTGCCGGTGTCGTTCATGGAGCTATTCTGGTCAATCCTGCAAGTGGTGTTGCTGCCGATCATCCTTGGCGTGGTTGCCCAGCGTTTGCTCGGCGACAAGGTTCGTCACGCCGTCGATGTGTTGCCGCTGGTGTCGGTGGTCAGCATCGTCATTATCGTCACCGCCGTCGTGGCCGCCAGCCAGGCGAAAATCGCCGAATCCGGTCTGCTGATCATGGCCGTAGTGATGCTGCACAACAGCTTCGGTTATTTGCTGGGCTACTTCACCGGGCGCCTGTTCAAGTTGCCGCTGGCCCAGCGCAAATCGCTGGCGCTGGAGGTGGGCATGCAGAATTCGGGATTGGGCGCGGCGTTGGCCAGTGCGCATTTTTCGCCATTGGCGGCAGTGCCAAGCGCGCTGTTCAGCGTCTGGCACAACATTTCCGGGGCACTGCTGTCGACGTACTTCCGGCGCATGAGTGAAAAGGAAGATCGCGATTCGCTGGCGCAACAAACGGCCGACTGAGGCGCAAACTTGATCCCCGGGTTAATGCTCGTCAAACTAGCGCGCAACGCGGGGACGACCCTGCGGCTCGATCGAGTCATTAATCTGGGGACGACCCCGTCAATCGATGGAGGTCTTGCATGTCCTGGATCATTCTGTTTTTCGCCGGCCTGTTCGAAGTCGGCTGGGCCGTCGGCCTGAAATACACCGACGGCTTCACCCGCCCACTCCCCACCGCACTGACCGTTGCGGCCATGGCCATCAGCCTTGGCCTGCTTGGCCTTGCGATGAAGGAATTGCCGCTGGGTACGGCCTATGCGATCTGGACCGGTGTTGGTGCCGTGGGCACGGTGATTGCCGGGATCATTCTGTTTGGCGAGTCGATGGCGTTGATTCGGCTGGCCAGTGTGGCGTTGATCATTACCGGGTTGATTGGCCTTAAGGTCAGCGCTTAGGCATCTACCGCAATCGCGAGCAGGCTCACTCCTACAGGGAAACGCATTTCAAATGTAGGAGTGAGCCTGCTCGCGATAACGCCAACACAATCAGCGACTATCTGACAGCCCCGCGCAACTCCCCGACCAACCCCTGCAACTTCGCCGGCTCAGCCACATCAATGCCTACCGGCGCTCCCGCCACCAACGTCACCCGCGACCACAACCGCCGAAACACACCTTTATTCGGATCGCGACTGAAGAAACTCCCCCACAACCCCTGCAACGCCAGCGGAATCACCGGTACCGGCGTCTCCTCGAGAATCCGCGTCAGCCCGCCCCGGAATTCGTTCATCTCGCCGTCGGCGGTCAACTTGCCTTCCGGGAAGATGCACACCAGCTCGCCGTCCTTCAGATATTGAGCAATCCGGGTGAAGGCCTTTTCGTAAATCTGGATGTCTTCATTACGTCCGGCAATCGGAATTGTCCCCGCCGTGCGGAAGATAAAGTTCAGTACCGGCAAGTTGTAGATCTTGTAGTACATGACAAAGCGAATCGGCCGACGCACTGCACCGCCAATCAGCAAGGCATCGACGAACGACACGTGGTTGCACACCAGCAATGCCGCGCCTTCATCGGGAATCGCCTCAAGGTTACGGTGCTCGACGCGGTACATGGAATGGCTGAGCAGCCAGATCATGAAACGCATGCTGAACTCGGGGACGATTTTGAAGATGTAGGCGTTGACGCCGATATTCAGCAGCGACACCACGAGGAACAACTGCGGGATCGACAGCTTGGCCACACTCAGCAGCACGATCGAGACGATGGCCGAGACCACCATAAACAGCGCGTTGAGAATGTTGTTGGCGGCAATCACCCGCGCGCGCTCGTTTTCAGCGGTACGTGACTGGATCAAGGCATACAGCGGCACGATGTAGAAACCACCGAAGATGCCGAGGCCGAGGATGTCAATCAACACTGCCCATGTGTGCACGAAACCGAGCACTTCAATCCAGCTGTGGCCGGTGACGCTGTCGGGAATTCCGCCGGAATGCCACCACAACAGCAAACCGAACACGGTCAGACCAAACGAGCCGAACGGCACCAGGCCGATCTCGACTTTGCGCCCAGACAGCTTCTCGCAGAGCATCGAGCCGAGCGCGATACCGACCGAGAACACCGTCAGAATCAGGGTGACCACGGTCTCATCACCGTGCATCCACTCTTTGGCATAGGCCGGAATCTGCGTCAGGTAAATCGCCCCGACAAACCAGAACCACGAGTTGCCGACAATCGAGCGCGACACCGCCGGCGTCTGGCCCAAACCGAGTTTCAACGTCGCCCACGACTGGCTGAAGATATTCCAGTTCAGGCGCATTTCCGGGGAGGACGCCGCTGCACGGGGAATGCTGCGGCTGGCCAGATAGCCCAGCACGGCAATCCCGACGATCGCGCAGGACACCAGCGGCGCGTAGTGCGAGGAAGACATGATGACCCCGGCGCCAATCGTCCCGGCGAGAATCGCCAGAAACGTGCCCATTTCCACCAGGCCGTTGCCGCCCACCAGCTCCTCCTCGCGCAACGCTTGCGGCAGGATCGAATATTTCACCGGCCCGAACAGCGCCGAATGCGTGCCCATGGCGAATAGCGCCACCAGCATCAGCGACAAATGATCGAAGAGGAAACCGACCGATCCTACGGCCATGATCGCGATTTCCGCGAGTTTGATCAGACGAATCAGCGCGTCCTTGGCGAACTTTTCACCAAACTGCCCGGCCAGTGCAGAGAACAGAAAAAACGGCAGGATAAACAGCAACGCACACAGGTTGACCCAGATCGAACGGTCACCCTCGATGGTCAGCCGGTAGAGAATGGCGAGGATCAGCGACTGCTTGAACACGTTGTCGTTGAACGCGCCAAGGGACTGCGTGATGAAGAATGGCAGGAAGCGCCGGGTGCGCAGCAGGTTGAACTGTGAGGGGTGACTCATCTTCCGTGTTTCCCTGATGTTTAAGGTAGAGAGGCCTGGGTACTGCTTATTGGATTCTCGAACCGCGATCCAGGCCACACCTTACCTAAAACTTTCAGGTTATTTCTTCAAACCTGCGATGCACGGCGAGACAAACAGCTCGCCACGCCACGCACCTTGCACGGTGCGTTTGCCGACAATCAGCCACATCACCGCCAGCAACATCACCAACAGCGTGCCGACGACGCTGAAAAACGTCAGGTTCAGAGTGCTCGCCAGTTTCAGGGTTGCCAGCGAATACACGCCCAACGGGAAGGTGAATCCCCACCAGCCGAGGTTGAACGGAATGCCGTCACGCAAGTAACGCAAGGTGATCAGCAGCGCCATCAGCATCCACCACAGACCAAAGCCCCACAGCGTAATCCCGGCAATAAGTCCCAGACCCGAGGCAATTTCACCGATGCCCGGCAGACCGTTCGCCGCGAAGATCGCTGGTGCATCACCGCCCAACAGCAACATGCCCAGCGCACCGGTGCCGATCGGGCCTAGGGCCAGCCAGCTCGAAGCGGCCATGTTTTCGTGGGGCAGTTTATGCAGAGCCATGCGCAGCAGCAGAATCGTCAGAATGCTGAACGCTACCGGTAGGGAAAAGGCCCAGAGCACGTAGCTTGTCGTCAGCACCACCAGTTGCGAGTGGGCATCGGGGAGATGCGGCGCGAGTAAACCGCCACTGGCCGCTGCCACTTCGGCTGCGACTACCGGCAGCAGCCAAACGGCGGTCATCTGGTCGATGCTGTGTTCCTGACGGGTAAACATCATGTACGGAATCAACACGCCGCAAGCCAGTGACATGGCCACATCAATCCACCACAACACTTCGGCGAGATGAATCACGCCGTCGCCCCAGCGCGGCAGACCAAACAACAGAAAGCCGTTGATGATCGTCGCCAGGCCCATCGGAATCGTGCCGAAGAACATCGATACCGTGGAGTGGCCGAAAATCCGCCGCGCTTCATCGAAGAACAAGATCCAGCGCGCAGCGTACGCAGCGGTAAACAGGCTGAACAACAGAATGTTGAACAACCACAAACCTTCGGCGATGGCATGCAGGCCTGGAATGACCAAAGGCAATTGCGCCAGCGCCAACGCCAGCACACCCGTGCCCATGGTGGCAGCGAACCAATTCGGGGTGAACTGGCGGATCACTTCCCGTGGATGCTGAAGCTGACTGAGCGGCTTGATGCCGGGTTTCGCACTGTTGGGGCAAATCATCATGAACTCCTGTCCTCTGGTGAGGTTGAGTCCATGGTAGAACCGAATCGAATATCTATATAACGGGTAATATCTCTAACTGTTATCTGTTTTACCAATAAGCAGTCAGACGCTGCCTTCTTTTTCGATCACCAGAATCCGCGCCGCGCCTTTTGGATGGGCGACGTGCTCGGTGCCGACGCTCGCATAGAAGATGTCGCCGACATCCAGCTGCACCTGTTTTTCTTCGCCCTGCTCGCGGTAATGCATCAGCACTTGGCCATCGAGCACCACAAACACTTCCTCGCCATCGTTGACGTGCCATTTGTACGGCTGATCCGTCCAGTGCAGGCGCGTGGTGATGCCGTTCATGTTGGCGATGTCCAGCGCGCCCCAGGCGCGCTCGGCGGTGAAGGACATACTGCGGATAATTTTCATAATATGATCCATGTCATGAGTTCAACACGCAAAAATCCACTTATCGATATTTATAACAGGCATAAACAATTTGACTAAAAAATCCCGCACCTTTAGCTCTTCCTCCTCGCCAACCCAGAAACCATAGCAACAAATAACAAACTAAACCCCCACCCTGCTAGGATTTCACACCACATAACGAATCGAACAAGCCGCTTGACACTGAAAAAACCCAACAATTCGTCAACAGCATTACTTTTTGGAGTAGAAATCAGTGGAGCCCAATCATTTTCCTGATGCAAGTCCACCAAAGGAAGTAACAAGTCGAGAGAAAACGCAATCGGACTGAATCCTGTATATTCTTCAGGCAAAGCATCGCAAAGATACCAGTTCCCAACATACCCTCCACTATCCTTCTTTTCCACAACGGACAATGTAGGTCGACACGCGCTATACGCAGGGTTTTGAAAAACAAGAGGATTACTTGGTGCAAAAACAGCAAAACAACTGGCCGCCACCCAGTATATAACCGCACAACAAATCCAAACAGCAAAAAACCACCGAAGCAAGAGCATTGGCTGATAGCCATACCCGGTCAACTTACCGTAGCAAATATGCATAAACCTTGCTAGCTGTGTATAGGTAAAGCGACGAATAATTCCCAAACCTTTAGGTGTTTGCCCAATCAAACAAAATTCCCGCATTCTATTTTCAAACGCGATACCAACCTCATTAGCTTCTTCTACATGCCCCATTTCCTCGAGGCGATTTTTTAGCTGCCGCCAAGGTTGAGGCCCAAATGAAAATCGGCCGCCCGCGCTATGTTTTTTCTGTTGTTTGTCTAGCCACAAAATTCGATTTTCCACAGACATTGATGCATCAACATCAATAAAATCATAGATAAATCCGTTTAACTCGAGGTCACTCCCCCACGAGGATGAATCGTCGTTCAGCACAGAAACTCTTGCACCAACCAGTGACACTGAACTTAGTGGCGGATTTATCTCACAAAGAATGAATTCACCTTCAACCACAACCCTATTAGCATTCAACGAACCGATTATCGAAGAGTATAACGTCAGGTCTCCAGACACTCGCGATCCAACCAGACAGATCTGACCCTCAACATTTGCCCCTCTTAAAAAAATATCTCCCGTAACGTGCATCCCCTCAGCAACAATAGCCATAGCTTCAGGATTAACAAACCTTCCTCCATCAAAATCAACACAGCCTGAAACTACTGCACCAATCAAGCTAACTTCCCCCACGGATTTAAATCCATTTGAGAGAAGAATACCTCCCCCTACAGTCACCGCATCCAGACATAATGGCACCCCCCCCAAGAAGCTTCCATTATGACAGTTAACCTGCCCTTCGACTCTAGCACCAATTAAACGAACTTCATCTCTAGCAACAAATCCAGAGTCAAGGCATAGGTCGCCTTCGACCTTAGCACCATCAAGAAATAGCGCATGATTTTTCGAACCAAAAAGCTCTGCACCAGAAAAATATATAGACCCAGAAACCCTAACCGACCTTAATTCAATTCGAGCACTTGATACCACATTAATGAAAGACAAATCGCCATCTATTACAGCCTGACTAGACTCCACCCCCGACACGCAGCAATAATTAAAACTAACAGCGCGCTGAAAGCGGGTATATGAAAAACATAGACTCTCCTCAAACCTGCACTTCCTCAATTTCACTGAGACAGGAACAATCGCCGAATCTAAATTAAGGCGCCCTTCAATAAAGGCACCACTGAGCATAATCCCATGCTCATGAATTGGTGCAGAGTCATCACCACCTAAAGCTAAAAACCTTAAAAAACCAGCCCGAATGGAATTTTCTGGTGTGACAGACTCCGGAACCTCTGATGAAATCACAGTTCCCCTACCACGAGAAATACCATCTAACAACCTCCGCTCTGCATCTCTGAGCGGTTCAAAATCTTCCAAGGAGCGTCCGTATGCTTTTTGCATCTACCTAAACCCAATAACATCAAAAAGTTACAACAAATTAACCCCATGCTTAAACATCTTCAATCCTGATTCCGGCCTCAACATCAGAAAACCTAATAAAACCTGCTATTAATGCGGCAAGCGCCAACACTATCAGTACCAAACAGTAACCCTCAGAAGTGACTAAAAGCCCAAATAAACGAGTCAAATGCCCCGCCAACAACGCCGGCAGACAGAACGCCAGATAACTGAGCACGTAATACGCCGCCATCAACCCCGCCCGCTCGTGAGGCAAAGCCAGCGGCACGAGGCTGCGCACGGCACCGAGAAATCCCGAACCAAAGCCGCAACCGGCGACCAGCGTGCCGAGGAAAAACACCGACAGACTGGCGCTGTGCACGCCCAGCAGAATCAACACCAGACCGATCGGCAGCAGGCTCGCGCCCAACTGCAATGCTCGCGCGGCGGGACGATTGCGCATCATGAAAATCATCAATGCACCGGTCACCGTCAGGGCAGCCACGGTTGCGCCGCCGATCAGATTGGAAGTCGAACCGGTGGCGGTGCGCACCAGCGATGGCGCGAGGGAGGCGTAGAAACCGCCGAGCGCCCAGGTTGCGGTGTTCAGCGGCAACACTCGCCACAACGTTGAACGTGCCTGCACCGGCACATGCAAAGTCGGCCGCAACGATGCCCACGCTCCGGCTTGCGGCGTAACGCTTTCCGGCAGACGCCACACATAAATGCCCTGCAATACAAACAGTGCGAGCAGCAGCCAATAGGTCAGTTGCAGCGGTGCCGGCGCAAATTCGGCCAACAAACCGCAACCCATGCCGCCCAAGGCCATGCCGAGCAACGGCGCGACACTGTTGATCAGCGGCCCCTGCTGACGATCCGTGTCGAGCAGGGTCGCGCTTAAAACAGCGGTGGCCATGCCGGTGGCAAATCCTTGCAGAACACGTGCGCTGATCAGCCACGCCACGCTGTCGGCATAGATAAACAGCAGCATCGCCAGCGCGTTGAGCAGCACGGCGGTGAAGATCACCGGTTTGCGTCCCAGGTGATCGGACAGCGAGCCGACAGTTAATAGCGCCGCCAACAGGCTTAGGGCGTAGACGCCGAAAATCAGGGTCAGAACAGCTGCCGAGAAATGCAGTTGATCCTGATACAAGTGATACAGCGGCGTCGGCGCCGTGGAAGCAGCGAGAAAACTGAGTAAGGTGATCGCCAGAAACCACAGGCTGGATCGATTGGAAGCAAGGCTGATCATGGGCACACTCCGCAAAAGCTAATTTTTTGCTTTTGCGGAGTGTGCTACTGCCTTGCGCTTAAAGCAAATTCTTTGTGTTAAGGTCTGCCGCATGGCTATTAAAGAAGGTTTACGCCCCGGCGGCCGCAGTGCCCGGGTGCAAGATGCAATTCATTCGGCAGTCCGTGCGCTCCTGCAGGAACAGGAGCGCTCGACCGTGACCGTCCCGCAAATCGCCGCTCGCGCCGGGGTGACGCCATCGACGATTTACCGGCGTTGGGGTGATCTGTCCGCGTTGCTGGCAGACGTCGCCCTCGCCCGCATGCGCCCGGACAGCGAGCCGGCGCAGACCGGCAGCTTGCGCAGTGATATTCGTGCGTGGGCCGAGCAGTATCTCGACGAGATGAGTTCGGAGCCTGGGCGCAATATGATGCGCGACGTGCAGGCGAGCGCTACGCCGGGGTATTGCGTGACGATCATTGGCGCGCAATTGCAGACGATCATTGAGCGGCATCCGGATGAAGCGGCGCCAAGTGTCGATCGGTTGATCAATCTGGTGGTCGCGCCAGTGGTGTTCCGGATTCTGTTTTCGGCGGCGGCGCTGGAGGCGGATGAGCTGCATCGGCTGATCGAGATTGCATTGCAGCAGGACTGACGCCATCGCTGGCAAGCCAGCTCCCACAGGGAGCTTCAGCGAATCCGGATTTTGTGCTCACCCGAGTAACTGTGGGAGCTGGCTTGCCAGCGATGAGGCCCGACCGGTCACCGCAAAAACCACCCGGTTCTCGCCCTGCGACACCCCGCCACGCCACGACCTTGGTCGACACTGACTAACCGCCCCGCGCATGCGAGACTGTCCGCCCGGGCAGGAGTGCCGGGGAGTCTTTTGTCGGGAGTGTTGCATGTCGCTGTCCACCGGGCTGATCGCCGCCGTCGCCCTGGCCTATATGGCCATCATGTTCGCCATCGCCTTCTACGGCGACCGGCGCAGCGCGCCGTTGCCGCCGCGCGTGCGTGCCTGGGTGTACAGCCTGTCGCTGGCAGTTTATTGCACCAGCTGGACGTTCTTCGGCGCAGTCGGTCAAGCCGCCGAGCAATTGTGGTCATTCCTGCCGATTTACCTCGGGCCGATCCTGCTGTTAGTGGGCGCGCCGTGGGTCCTGCAAAAAATGGTGATGATCAGCAAACAGGAGAACATCACCTCCATCGCTGACTTTATCGCCGCGCGTTACGGCAAATCGCAATCGCTGGCAGTGGTCGTAGCGCTGATCTGTCTGGTCGGCGTCCTCCCCTACATTGCCCTGCAACTCAAAGGCATCGTCCTCGGCGTAAATCTGTTGATCGGCGCCGGTGCCGATGCCATGGGCACTCGTGCGCAGGACACCGCGCTGATCGTGTCGCTGGTGCTGGCGCTGTTCACCATCGTTTTTGGTACGCGCAACCTCGATGCCACCGAACACCACCGGGGCATGGTGCTGGCAATTGCTTTCGAATCGCTGGTCAAACTGTTCGCCTTTCTCGCCGTTGGCGCCTTCGTCACCTATGGCCTGTATGACGGTTTCGATGACCTGTTCAACCAGGCCATGCTCGCCCCGCGCTTGGAGGAATACTGGAAAGAAACCATCAATTGGCCGTCGATGGTGGTGCAGACCGGCGTGGCGATGATGGCGATCATCTGTCTGCCCCGGCAGTTCCATGTGACGGTGGTGGAGAACATTGATCCGCAGGATCTGCGGCTGGCCAAATGGGTGTTTCCTGCCTATCTCGCGCTGGCCGCATTGTTTGTAGTCCCGATCGCGCTGGCCGGTCAGATGCTGCTGCCCAGCGACGTACTGCCCGACTCCTTCGTGATCAGCCTGCCCTTGGCGCAGGCGCATCCGGCGCTGGCGATGCTGGCGTTTATCGGTGGCGCATCAGCGGCAACCGGCATGGTGATTGTCGCCAGTGTGGCGCTGTCGACCATGGTCTCCAACGACATGCTGTTGCCGTGGTTGCTGCGCAGAAATAACGCCGAGCGCCCGTTCGAAGTGTTCCGCCAGTGGATGTTGTCGGTGCGGCGCGTGAGCATCGTGGTGATTCTGTTGCTGGCGTACGTCAGCTATCGCTTGCTCGGCTCGACCGCGAGTCTGGCGACCATCGGCCAGATCGCCTTCGCCGCCGTGACTCAACTGGCGCCCGCCATGCTCGGTGCCTTGTACTGGAAACAGGCCAACCGTCGCGGCGTTTTCGCAGGTTTGGCGGCGGGCACTTTCCTCTGGTTCTACACGTTGATCCTGCCGATTGCCGCGCACAGTCTCGGTTGGTCGCTGAGCAGTTTTCCGGGGCTGGCGTGGCTGCACAGTAATCCGCTGAACCTGCCGATCACCCCGCTGACCCAAGGTGTGGTGTTGTCGCTGGCCGGTAACTTCACCCTGTTTGCCTGGGTTTCGGTGTTATCCCGCACGCGCGTGTCGGAGCATTGGCAGGCCGGGCGTTTCATCGGTCAAGAGATCAGCGCACGGCCGAGTGCACGCTCGATGCTGGCGGTGCAGATCGACGATTTGCTGCAATTGGCCGCGCGTTTCGTCGGCGAAGAACGTGCGCGCCAGAGCTTCATTCGCTTCGCCTATCGCCAAGGCAAAGGCTTCAACCCGAACCAGAATGCCGACGGCGAATGGATTGCCCATACCGAGCGCTTGTTGGCCGGTGTGCTTGGCGCTTCTTCGACGCGTGCTGTAGTAAAAGCCGCCATCGAAGGTCGGGAAATGCAACTGGAAGACGTCGTCCGAATCGCCGACGAAGCCTCCGAGGTACTGCAGTTCAACCGCGCTCTGCTGCAAGGTGCGATCGAGAACATCACCCAAGGCATCAGCGTGGTCGACCAGTCGCTGAAACTGGTGGCCTGGAACCGTCGCTATCTGGAACTGTTCAACTACCCGGACGGTTTGATCAGCGTTGGCCGACCGATTGCCGACATCATCCGCTACAACGCCGAGCGCGGTTTGTGCGGCCCCGGTGAAGCGGAAGTCCACGTTGCCCGGCGTTTGCACTGGATGCGTCAGGGCCGCGCGCATACCTCTGAACGTTTGTTCCCCAACGGCCGGGTGATCGAGCTGATCGGCAACCCGATGCCCGGTGGCGGTTTCGTCATGAGTTTCACCGACATCACTGCGTTCCGCGAAGCCGAGCAGGCGTTGACCGAAGCCAACGAAGGGCTTGAGCAACGGGTCAGCGAACGCACTCAGGAACTGTCGCAACTCAACGTCGCGCTAACCGAAGCCAAAGGCACCGCCGAAGCCGCCAACCAGTCGAAAACCCGCTTCCTCGCTGCGGTCAGCCATGACTTGATGCAGCCGCTGAACGCCGCCCGCCTGTTCTCCGCCGCCCTCTCCCATCAGGACGACGGTTTGAGTAACGAGGCGCAGAAACTGGTGCAACACCTCGACAGCTCGTTGCGCTCGGCCGAGGACCTGATCAGCGATCTGCTGGATATCTCCCGACTGGAAAACGGCAAGATCAACCCCGATCGCAAGCCGTTTGCGGTCAATGAGCTGTTCGACACTCTCGGTGCCGAGTTCAAGGCACTGGCACAGGAACAGGGATTGACCTTCCGTGTACGCGGCAGTCATCTGCGCATCGACAGCGACATCAAATTGCTCAGACGAATTCTGCAGAACTTCCTCACCAACGCATTTCGCTACGCCAAAGGGCCGGTGCTGTTGGGTGTGCGTCGACGTGGCGGCGAGTTGTGCCTGGAGGTGTGGGATCGCGGGCCAGGGATTCCGGAAGATAAACAGCAGGTGATTTTCGAGGAGTTCAAGCGCCTCGACAGCCATCAGACCCGCGCCGAAAAAGGCCTCGGGCTGGGTTTGGCAATTGCCGATGGCTTGTGCCGGGTGCTCGGCCACACTTTGCGTGTACGTTCGTGGCCAGGCCGCGGCAGCGTGTTCAGCGTCAGCGTGCCGCTGGCTCGCTCACAAGCCGTGCCGGCGAGCGCCGCGGTTGAATTGAGTGGCAAATTGCTGAGCGGCGCGCAAGTACTGTGCATCGACAACGAAGACAGCATTCTGATCGGCATGAACAGCTTATTGAGCCGCTGGGGCTGTCAGGTATGGACGGCGCGTAATCGTGAGGAATGCGCGGCGTTGTTGAACGACGGCGTGCGACCGCAAGTGGCGCTGGTCGACTATCACCTCGATCACGGGGATACCGGCACCGAGTTGATGGCGTGGTTGCGCACGCATCTGGGTGAGCCGGTGCCGGGAGTGGTCATCAGTGCTGACGGGCGACCGGAGATGGTTGCGCAGGTGCATGCGGCGGGGCTGGATTATCTGGCCAAACCGGTGAAGCCGGCGGCGTTGCGGGCGTTGTTGAGTCGGTATTTGCCGCTATAGAAGCAAAAGATCGCAGCCTCCGGCAGCTCCTGCATGGGTACGGCGTACATCCTGTA
>NZ_JBSVXS010000130.1:0-14080 GCF_054070155.1 Pseudomonas sp. SDT291_1_S447 | reverse complement strand
AGCCCCTCACCCCAGCCCTCTCCCGGAGGGAGAGGGGGCTGACCGAGGTGTCTGGCGCGCTACATCGACCTGAAAAACCGGGTCGATTATAGATTCGGCAAGGCACGAACCGAGTTGATTCCGGATTCGGCGCCGCACGTTCAGGTCGGCGAGAAACTTCAGCCACCCCCAATCAGTCCCCTCTCCCTTTGGGAGAGGGTTAGGGTGAGGGGCTTTTGACGTTCAGCTTATTTGCCAGGAGTAAGAGTCAGGCGAGTCTTGCCGTAAACCCGATCAAAGTTCTGCGGCTGCATCGGCAAACCGATGTACTGCCCCTTCAACCACGCATCGATGCCATTGAGGTAATTCGGACTCACCGGATTACCTGACTGCCCCGTACCGTTCTGCCCCATCAGCGGCTCAGCCTGACCGAAGTCGACGATAAAACGCATCGACGGCGCACGCGTGGTGGTGAAATCCTGACCCCAGGTGAACGCCGAAGTGTTCAGCGTGGTGTGATCGCCACCCGCTGCCAGTGGCCCGCGAACGATCTGGCCATTGCTGTTCTTCCAGGCATAGCTGTGCAACTTGCCCCACTGCCAGGTACGTCGATCGCCACCCAACTGACTGTCGCCAGCGCTGATCGCTGCGGCGAAGCTGCGCGCGAGAATCACCGCTTTGTCTTCTTTCTGTGGCGTGCGGAGGTCATCCCAGAACGGACTGTCTTCACGCCCCAACAGATGATCGGCCTGCGCCGCGTAAGACAAATCACCATTGGCAATAAACGCTTTCCACGCCGGGCTCGATTCCGGGCCGAGTTCGTCGAGGAAAATCTGTTTCATGCTCTCTTGCAGGAACAGCTCATAGATCGCCGCATCCGCCGAGGTCGGGCTGAGCTTGCCGTCGAACGCCATCAACCGCGTGAACGCTTCGCGCGCCTTGCTGCGATCGGCTTCCGGCAGGGCGTCAATCGCCTGTTTCAGCGGTTGTTTCATGCCCGGTGCTTCGAAGACTTTCTTCAGCTTGGCGGCGAAGGTGGTGGTCTGGTCGTACTGCATGGCGATCACGCTGCGGCTGTCGTGTTTGCCGCTGCCGGCCAGTTCAGCCAAGCGCTCACCACGTTCGGGAGCCGCCCAGGAATTCGACAACTGCATGCCGTAACCGTGAGGAATCACCCGCTGGTTGGCGGTGCCGAGCCAGCCTTGCGCCGGATCCTGATCGTACGGGTGCAGCATCGGGTCGGCGTAACCGTCCCAGTCGTAACGACCTTCCCAGCCCGGCGACGGCAGCAGGCCTTCGCCTTCGCGACGGTTAGGAAAACGCCCGGTGACCTGCCAGCCAATATTGCTTGCATCGGCGAACACCAGATTCAGCGCGATGGCGCGGATCTCGCGGCTGGCATCCGAGGCACGTTCAACCGTTTGCGCACGGGTCAGATCAAAAAACGCATCCAGCGATTTGTCGTCGGTGAAGCTCGGCGTCTGCAAGGCCAGACCGTAGCCGTTGCCCTGCGCCGCTGCCTGAGCACTGTTGAGCAGCGCGCCGTGACGGGTTTCGTACACCGCTTCACGAATCGGCCGCTGGCCTTTGACGAAGTAGGTTTCGTTGCGCACGCCCAGCGGTTGCCATTTGCCGTTGACCTCGTAGGTCAGGCTGCTGCCCTGGCGGCGGATTTTTTCCAGGAACAGATCCTGGTTGTCGCCGAGCACGCTGGTCATGCTCCACGCCACTTTGCCGTTGAAACCACCGAGGACCAGCGGCAAACCGGCCACGGTAACGCCGGCAGCTTGATATTTCGGTGCGCGAATCTGCACGAAGCTCCACAGCGACGGCGCGGCTAGCGGCCCATGGGCGTCGCTGGCCAGCAGGCTCTTGCCGCTGCGGCTGCGTTGTGGGGCGATCGCCCAGTTGTTCGAAGACGTGGTGCCGAGCAGGTTCAGCGCCGACAGTTGCTGGCTGGCGCTGCTCAGTTCGGTCAGCCCCGGGATCTGCCCGTTGAGCTTGAGGCCTTGCAGCTTGTCAGCCTCGGCCAGCGGCAAGTTTTCGTCGGGCGCGGATGGCGTCAGCCAAGCGAGTTTGTCGTTGGTCACGGTTTGCGCGAGCACCAGCGAGGAAATCTCTTCCGGCAGATTGGCCGACTGACTGAAGTTCAGCAGCGCGAAGATCAGCGCCGAATCTTCCGGTTTCCAGTATTCAGGCTTGTAGCCGCTGGAGGCGAGATCGCCCGGCAACTTGTCGGCGTAGCGGAACAGGTAGGCGTTGACACCCCGCGCATAGACTTCGAAGAAACGCTTGAGGCGTGGTGACGAAGCCTTGTACAGCTCGCCGGCGCTTTTCTTCAGATTGACCGCGCGCATGTAGCGGTCGGCATCGAGCATCGATGCGCCGGACATTTCCGCCAGACGGCCCTGAGCGAGCAGGCGCAGGGTGACCATCTGGTTGATGCGGTCGCTGGCATGGACGTAGCCGAGGCTGAACAGCGCGTCGTGGAACGTGTTGCTCTCGATCAACGGCATGCCCATGGCATTGCGTCGCACCGAAACATTCTGCGCCAGGCCCTTGAGCGGTTGCACGCCGGAAGTTGGCGGGAGGGTGTCCTGAGCGTTCCAGGTCTGGCAACCGGACAGGCCCAAAACACCGGCCACTGCTGCGGCAACGCCGAACCGGGGAAGAAAATGAGTAAGGGCTGGCGAGGCCATGGCAAAGCTCCTGCGGGGGGTAGCGTCAGTAAAGGCGCTACGTTAGTGAGCAGGAGGTGGCCGCGCAAGCGGGGCGAGCGCTTATTTCTTCCCGCTGATCGACCTGTGCACATTGGATATGCCTTGCAGGGTTGGAGGGGGGAATGCTGAACTGCGCAAAATTCAATGACCCCTTATTGAGAAAAACCGCCATGGAGCTTCAGGCCAACGCTGCACTGATCGTCATCGACCAGCAAAAAGGCATCCTGCAGCCGCGTTTGGGGCGAAGGAATAATCCTCAGGCTGAACAGCGAATCCTTGAGCTGCTGGGGTTATGGCGGCGTACTGCAAGGCCGGTGATTCATGTGCAGCACCTGTCGCGCGAGCCGGGTTCGGTGTTTTGGCCTGAGCAGGAAGGGGTGGAGTTTCAGGAGCGGTTTTTGCCACAGGATGGCGAGTGGCTGATTCAGAAGCAGGTGCCGGATGCGTTTTGTGCCACCGGCCTGGAGACGCGCTTGCGTCAGGCGGCAATCGGGCAGTTGGTCATCGTCGGTGTGGCGACCAACAACTCTGTGGAGTCGACAGCGCGCACGGCGGGCAATCTGGGGTTTGATGCGTGGGTGGTTGAGGATGCGTGCTTCACCTTCGACAAGGCCGATTATTTCGGCACGCGGCGTACTGCTGAAGAGGTGCACGGGATGTCGCTGGGGAATCTGGATGGGGAGTATGCGACGGTGGTCAGTTCTGCACAGATTTTGAAGGCCGGCTGAAAAACTTCACCGTATGTGCCGGCCCCTTCGCGAGCAAGCTCGCTCCCACAGGGGATTGCATTGCAACTGAAGAAACCCGCTCACCTGTAGGAGTGAGCCTGCTCGCGATAGCGGTTTATCAGGCGACAACGATGTTGCATGTGCCGGCCTCATCGCGAGCAGGCTCACTCCTACAGGTATTGCATTCCAACTGAAGGAACTCGATTGACTGTGGGAGCGAGCTTGCTCGCGAAGGCGGCAGGTCAGGCGAAGAGGGTCTTCGCCCAGTGCATCACGCGCCGTGGCACTTCTTGAATTTCTTGCCGTTGCCGCATGGGCAAGGGTCGTTGCGGCCGACGTCTTTCAGGGCGTTGCGCACCGGTTCCTGGTGGGCGTGGCCGCAGTTCGGGCCGTGAACATGGCCGTGGTCATGCTCGTGATGATGGTCATGATCGTGGTTGCAGTCAGGGCCATGGACATGAGGTTGCTGGGTCATCGGTGTTGCTCCGGAATTAAATCGGCGGGGATTATCACGCCATTGCGCTCAAGGTGCACGTAGTGGGCGATGAATAAACCGGTTTCCATCTCGCCCTGCAAACGATAGGGAATCTGCTGATTCGGATTTTTCAGCATTTTCACCACGTCTTTTACCTTCGGCCACAGGTTGGTGCGGATCGGCACTTTGAAGTACGCACTGTGTTTCGGCCCGACGGTGAACCAGTGTTCATGCTCGCCTTCGGCCAGCAGCATATCGGCCAGATGAATGCGGTATTCGAGGCCCCGCACAGTCAGGTCGCTGTCGTTGGGATTGTCGATGCGAAAGTGCAGGATGAATCTCTGTTCAAGCAGTTTGGCGCGCACCACTTCGACTTTCACCAGATGCACGGCGGGGTCGACGCTGTCATCGCTGAACCACGACGCGCAACCGCCGAGATTGAGCATCAGCATCAGAATGAAGCATTGGCAGGTGCGCCGACGACCGAGCATGGTTTAACTCCCTTTGGTGCCAGTCTAGACGCTAAAAGATCGCAGCCTTCGGCAGCTCCTACAGGGGAACCGAAAATCCTGTGTAGGAGCTGCCGCAGGCTGCGATCTTTTGATCTTCAACCTCAAGCGCCAAAATACCCCGCACAGCATTTCTTGAACTTCTGCCCGCTGGCGCACGGGCAACTGTCGTTGCGCCCCAGCTTCAACTGCACCGTCGGGTCAATGAAGTACCAGCGCCCGGCGTTCTGCACGAACGATGAGCGCTCGCGATGGCTGTGTTCACCCTGATCATCGTGCCAGCGCGCGGTAAAGGTGACGAAGGCGTGTTCCGGCTGACCGCCGAGCACTTCCGAACTCTCGACCTCAAGACCAAGCCAGGTGCTCTGCGCGCTCCAGTCGCTGATCGACTGACGATTCAGTCCCGCTTGCTGAGCCGGCAGGGTCGTCGTCACCAGATAATCGATCAACCCCAGCACATAGGCGCTGTAGCGCGAACGCATCAACGCTTCAGCGCAAGGCGCCGGGTGGCCATCGTGATAATGACCGCAGCAGGCTTCCAGCAGATTGCCGCTGCCGCACGGACAAATGGCTGTACTCATTGCATTACCACCAGTATTTCCCGAAGTTTTCCGGATTGGCCCAGAACCGCGAGTTGAGCCAGTCGGGGACTTGTTTGTAGTCAAGCAGATCGTAGGTGAACAGGGTCAGCACTTGATCGTCGCGCTGGAAGCGTTCACTGGCTTGCAGTGCCAACGAATAGAAATCGGTTTCCTGCCAGCCGCTGGCCGCCAGGTCTGACAGCACAGCGATGCGGCTGGCGTTGAGATTGCGAATTCCGCCCAACAGGTTCAGGCCGTCGCGCTTGGGCAAATGTTCCAGACAATCGACCACCAGCGCCAGATCGAAACGCTGTGCAGCGAGTTCAGCAGGCAGTGCGCCCGGTGCTGCATGCGCGACGACGGTGTCCGGATGCGCCTCTTTAAAGGCACTCAATGCCGGAAACTCGCTGGCGCCGATCAGCAGTAAGCGTGCTGGGGCATAACGATCCAGTAAAGCGGCCAACGCCTGTTGCGGCGTGCGGGAAGAAATGGCGACGTTCATCAAAGCTCCTCAATCAGACCGCCAAGACTAGCCTGCCTGAAGGTGGCGGCAAAGAGACCTGTTTTGCCCGTTTGCGGCAAAAGCGCCAAAGTCCTGTGAACACGGTCGCAAACAGCAGTGGCCTATTGCTGGCGGAGATTAAAACTCCGGTCTTTACTCCCTGAATCGGTTTTAAGCCGATCCCTCAGGAGAAAACTAGATGAGCATAGTTCGGACAGCATTACCCTTGGTTCTGCTAACCAGTGTGTTGACTGGTTGCGCAGGTTTGCAGAAAACCGACTGGCCGACCTGTGCGGCGGTCGGCGGTGTCGTTGGTGCGGGTCTCGGCGCCACCGAGAGTTCGGCGTGGGCGGGCTACGGCGCGCTGATCGTCGGTGGTACGGCCGCGGCGTATTGCTGGGTCCACGGTGATGGCGACGAAGATGGCGATGGTGTGCCGGACAGTCGTGACAAGTGCCCGGGCACGCCTAAAGGCGTACAGGTCGACGCTGACGGTTGCCCTCCACCCGCTCCTGCACCAGTGGTGGAAGAGGCTGTCGTGGTCAAGGAAGAAACCATCGTCATTCGCGATGTTCACTTCCAGTTCGACAAAGCCACACTGACCGGCCCTGACAAGCAAGTGCTCGACAAGGTCGCCACACGCCTGAAGCAGGAGTCCTCGACGGCGCAACTGACCGTGAGCGGTCATACCGACAGTGTGGGTAGCGATGCCTACAACAAAAAACTGTCGGATCGTCGCGCGCACTCGGTGGTGGATTACCTGATCCAGCAAGGTGTGCCGCGCGCCAGCTTCGTTTCGGTGTCCGGTCTGGGTGAAAGCCAGCCTGTTGCCGATAACAAAACCGCTGACGGTCGCGCGCAAAACCGTCGTACCGAAATCAAAATCCAGCGTTAAGCCCCTCTCGCATCCGCGGCTTGTGCAGTCGCGGATGCGGGTCTTTACTCCTGTGTAACCGGTATGGGCCGGTGACACAGGAGCTTTCACAATGACTGTTTTCTCAAGGTCCGTCTTGCCGGTGCTGCTGCTAGGCAGCTTGCTCACCGGTTGCGCCACGCACAGCGATGGCACTGCACCCCTCAATCAACGTACGTGGCCGATCTGCAGCCTTATCGGCGGGCTGGTCGGTGGCGGTCTCGGCGCCATTGAAAGTGGCGGCTGGGCCGGTGGCGGCGCAGCGCTGGGGATTCTTACCGGCGGACTGATCTGTTATGCCCAGGACGGCGATGAAGACGACGACGGCGTGTTCGACCGCCGCGACCGTTGCCCGGACACCCCGGAAAACACCCCGGTCGATCACCGTGGTTGCCCGCTGCCGCAGTATCCGGTCACGGAAAAAGTGCCGGAGCCTGTACCGCAAACTGAGGTCATCACCCTCAGCGATGCCGGCAACGTGCTGTTCGACTTTGACAAGTCCGATCTCACGCCGGCGGCGAAAGCCCAGCTCGATACGCTGATGGACAAACTGCGCAATGCTGACGTGGTGAGCATCAAAGTCATCGGCCATACCGACAGCAAAGGGTCGGATGCCTACAATCAGGCATTGTCGGAACGGCGTGCGAGCAGTGTCGCCGCTTATCTGTTGAGCCAAGGGCTGGCGCCGAACAAACTCACCAGTGAAGGGCGCGGTGAAAGTGAGCCGGTTGCCGATAACGCCAGCGATGAGGGGCGCGCGCAGAACCGTCGTGTGGAGTTGCACATCAATCGATAGGACGCGTCTGTAGGGCGCAGGCTAGAGCTGCCGGGCGATAATCATCGTCGTCCCGGCAGCCATTTGGCAGACGATGGAAGTTTTTTCATTTACCCCTCTGGCTTATCCCCCGCAGAAGCCGTTACTGTGCGCCCAAAGAATAATTCGCAACACGGGGGAGCGTATGAAAGTGTTCTGGGGGCTGGGGCGGTTGTTGACCCTGCTGTTATGCTGCGTGGTGCTGGCCAATCAGTTGGTACCGTTCGTACATCCGTTGCATCTGCTGGTCAATCTGGCCGGCGGCCTGTTGTTGCTGATCCATGTGTTCGAAGTGCTGCTGTGCAATCGCAGCCTCAAAGGTCGTCCGCACCCTTGGCGTGACCGTGGCCGCATCCTGTTGTTTGGCGTTTTCCACCTGCAAACCATCCCGGCCCCGGCCGCTCCGGAGGCTTCTTCCCATGCGTAAACTTTGCTTGCTCGCTGCATTTATCAGTCCGTTGGCCTGTGCCCAGGTGGTCAGTGTCGAAACCAATTCGCTGATGCGTTTGCCCAATACCACCAGCACCTTGCAGCTCGAGCGTCTGGATGTCGCGGATTACGGCACCTTGCTGATTCCGGCCAACGTGACCGAATTGACCGTGGGCGAATTGCGTCTTGGCCATGAAGCGCGCATTGCGATCGTTCCGGCTGAACAGGCGCTGGAATTGAAAGTGGCCCGCGCCGAACTGAGCGAAGGCAGCCAGATCACCGCGCGCGGTGCGCCGGGCACTTATGAAAAAGCCGCCCGTGCGGGGCGCAATCTGAATCTGCAATTCAAGGCGTTGAACGCGCCGCAACTGTTGGTCGATGCCCGTGGCGGTACCGGTGCACCGGGTTTTGTCGGCCTCGATGGTGGCAACGGTGAAGACCCAGGCTGTACTTATGGCTCGGCCGGGCACGGTTTTGATGGCAGTAACGGCAGTGACGGTCAACCGGGCGCACCGGGTGCGCTGGTGCGTCTTGAAGTGCCTCGCGAGTTTCCGGCTGAGCTGATCAAGGTCAATGTGGCGGGTGGCAACGGTGGCCCGGCGGGTGTTGGCGGTAAAGCAGGGAAGGGCGGTAAGTCCAAGGGTTGCCTGGTGTATCGCGCCGATGGCGGCAAGAACGGCAAGGCCGGGGCTGATGGACAGCCTGGGCCGGTGGGGGCGGCGGGGGCTGTGACTGTGCAGCGCCTCTGAACGTTTTACCCTCACCCCAGCCCTCTCCCGGAGGGAGAGGGGGCCGACCGAGATGTCTGGCGTTATACATCGACCTGAAAGATCGGGTCGATTATGGATTCAAAGCCGGTCTCTCAAGTCGGCGTATCCCTCAAATATCCCCCATTCGGTCCCCTCTCCCCCTGGGAGAGGGCTAGGGTGAGGGGCTTTCCGAGGTGACTCAGGCTATCCATCGACCTGAAAAACCGTGTCGATTTTGGATTCAAAGCTAATCCTTCAGGTCGGCGTAACTCTTCAATATCCCCCATTCAGTCCCCTCTCCCCCTGGGAGAGGGCTAGGGTGAGGGGCTTTTGATTTCAGAACATCGGTCTTGCCGCGGCAATTGCCACCAGCACCACGCCGACTATCAAGTTAATCCCCACCACCCGGCGAATCCGCCCCAGCACCGCCGCACCCGCCGGCCAGTCCTTCGCTTCCACCGCTTTACGCAACTCCGGCAGCATCAAGCCCTGAATGCGGATAAACAGCGCGGTCATCACCACATACAAGCCCATCATCACCTGCACATACTTCGGCGCGGTCTCGAAACCGACTTGCTGCAAATGCAACATGCCCACGCCGCTGATCGGCAACAGGATCACCGCAACCCAGACCCAACGGAAAAAACCTTGAAACACTTCCACCCACAAGGTCAGTCGGGCAGGGCCGTCTAGGGCCTTCACAGCCGCGGGACGCAGGACCATCCAGGCGAAAAACATGCCGCCGACCCAGACCAGGGCGGACAGGACGTGCAGGGGATAAACGAGGCTAAAAGGTGTCATTGGGTTACTCCGTTCTGCGCAGGATCGATTCGCGGGGTATGATAGCCGCCGATCCAAACCACTGAAAATTTATCCAGCGTTTTTTGCGCCCGACACTCAATGATCAGCACTGAACTCAAAACCACGATCCAGGGCGCCTACTCGCGTTTTCTAGAGGCCAAGAGCCTCAAGCCGCGTTATGGCCAGCGCCTGATGATCGCTGAAATCGCCAAGGTCCTCGGGGATATCGACACCGACGACGAAGGCCGACGCAGTGGCGACCCCGCGATTGTCGCGGTGGAAGCTGGCACCGGTACTGGCAAGACAGTGGCCTACAGCATGGCGGCGATCCCCACGGCCAAAGCCGCCGGCAAACGCCTGGTGATCGCCACCGCGACCGTGGCCCTGCAAGAGCAGATCGTCTACAAGGATTTGCCTGACCTCATGCGCAACAGCGGGCTGAATTTCAGCTTCGCCCTGGCCAAGGGCCGTGGCCGCTACATGTGCCTGTCCAAGCTCGACATGCTCTTGCAGGAAGGCCACGCGCAAACCGCCACCGCCCAGCTGTTCGAAGAAGAAGGCTTCAAGATCGAGGTCGATGAGGCCAGTCAGAAGCTGTTCACCAGCATGATCGAGAAGCTTGCCGGCAATAAATGGGACGGCGACCGCGACAGTTGGCCCAATGCGTTGGAAGACGCCGATTGGGCGCGCCTGACCACTGATCACAGCCAGTGCACCAACCGTCATTGCCCGAACTTCGGCCAGTGCGCCTTCTACAAGGCCCGCGAAGGCATGGGCAAGGTCGACGTCATCGTCACCAACCACGACATGGTCCTGGCTGACCTGGCGCTGGGCGGCGGTGCGGTACTGCCGGATCCGCGTGACACCATTTACGTGTTCGACGAAGGCCACCATCTGCCGGACAAGGCCATCGGCCATTTCGCTCATTACACGCGCCTGCGCTCCACCGCCGACTGGCTGGAAACCACCGCGAAGAATCTGACCAAGTTGTTGGCCCAGCATCCGCTGCCGGGCGATCTCGGCAAGCTGATCGAACAAGTGCCGGAGTTGGCGCGCGAGATCAAGGCCCAGCAACAGTTCATGTTCAGCGCCTGCGAACAGGTCGCGGATTTCAAACCCGGCGAAGACGTCGAGGGCCGCGAGCGTCCTCGCCATCGTTTCGTCGCCGGGGTGATTCCCGAGCACATGCGCGAAATGGGCATCGAGCTGAAGAAAGGCTTTTCGCGCCTCAACGATCTGTTCACGCGCCTGACCGACCTGCTCAAGGAAGGCATGGACGGCGAAGTCAACATTGGCATCGCCAGCAATCAGGCCGAAGAGTGGTATCCGCTGTTTGGCAGCCTGTTGTCCCGTGCCTCGGGCAACTGGGAACTGTGGACGGCATTCACCGCCGAAGACCCGGAAGACAGCCCGCCGATGGCGCGTTGGCTGACCCTGGCCGAGAGCGGCTCGCTGTTCGACATCGAGGTCAACGCCAGCCCGATCCTCGCCGCCGAAACCCTGCGCCGCAGCCTGTGGAACGTGGCTTACGGCTGTCTGGTGACCTCGGCGACCCTCACGGCGCTGGGCACTTTCGACCGCTTCCGCATGCGTGCGGGTCTACCGAAAAAAGCCGTCACCGCCGTGGTGCCGAGCCCTTTTCATCACGCCGATGCCGGTGTGTTGCGGGTGCCGGATCTGAAGGCCGATCCACGCGATGCCGCCGCCCACACGGCAGCGATCATCCGTGAATTGCCGGATCTGGTCGAAGGCTCGCGCGGCACGCTGGTGCTGTTTTCTTCGCGCAAACAGATGCAGGACGTGTTCGACGGCCTCGACCGCGACTGGCGCAAGCAAGTGTTCATTCAAGGCAACCTGTCGAAACAGGAAACCCTGAACAAGCACAAGGCGCGGGTCGATGGCGGTGATTCCAGTGTGCTGTTCGGTCTCGCCAGTTTTGCCGAAGGTGTCGACTTGCCGGGTGCCTACTGCGAGCACGTGGTGATTGCCAAGATCCCGTTCTCGGTGCCGGACGATCCGGTCGAAGCGGCGTTGTCGGAGTGGATCGAGGCCCGGGGTGGCAATCCGTTCATGGAAATCTCGGTGCCTGATGCCTCGCTGAAACTGGTGCAGGCCTGCGGGCGTCTGCTGCGTACCGAAGAAGACCGCGGCACCATCACTTTGCTGGATCGGCGGCTGGTCACCCAGCGCTACGGCAAGGCGATCCTCAATGCGTTGCCTCCTTTCCGTCGTGAAATATCCTGAGACTACGGTGGGCAGTTTTGCCCACCGTGTTGTCTATCTCTCTGCCATCGCTTTTCCATTGGCCATTGTTGGTCGTTAGGGAGAACTCCGTTCTTATGATCCGCCGTTCGTTGCCCGCCGTATTTGCCTTGATCTTCGCCACGCCGCTGTTCGCGGCGCCTGCGGGTCAGCAGACCCTGTTCAATTTTGTCCGTCCGGCCGACGTGGTGAAGATCGCCACCGAAAACGCTGATCTGCCGCAGGCCAACGCCGAGCAAACGCCTGAGGGCGAAGTGCTGCGCCGGGTGACGTTCAATCCGGTGGCCCGTCCGACCTTGCGTCTGACGCCGCAGACTGGCGCGTGGGACTGGTCGCAGTCGGGCATGATGACCCTGCGCTTGCAGAGCGCGATGAACTGGGCCGTGACGGTTTACGTGCAGATACAGAGCAATGACGGTCGCACACTGGTCAGCCGCGTCGACCTGCCGGCCGGCCCTGCGCAAACTTTGCTGGTGCCACTGGTGGCGTCCACACCTTTGAGCCTGGGCATGAAAGCGGGGCCGCCAATGCCGATGACAGTCGATGGTCAGCGGATTCTTTTGGCCAGCAGCAGCGGCGAGATCGATCGCAGCCAAGTGGTCTCGGTGAGCCTGTCGATGGATCAGCCGAAAGTTGCCCAGAGCTTGCTGCTCGAGCGCTTCGGCGTGCAGGACGGCGATTCTGTCACTCAAGCGGTGTACGGCAATCTGGTCGACGCTTACGGGCAATCGACCCGCAGCAAATGGCCGGAAAAGATCAGCAATGACGAACAACTGAAATCCGCCGCCGCCAAGGAACAGCAACAGCTGAAAACCTGGCTGGCAGAGCGTGAGAAGTCCTCGCTGGACAAGTTCGGTGGCTGGAACAAAGGCCCGGCGTTCAAGGCCAGCGGATTCTTCCGCACCGAAAAGCGTGATGGTCGCTGGTATCTGGTCACGCCTGAAGGTCATCCGTTTTACTCGCTGGGTGTGAACACCGTCAGCCCGCAGGTCAACCAGACCTACGTCGCCGGCCGTGAGTACATGTTCGAATCCTTGCCTAAACCTGAAGACCCGTTGGCCAGGCACTTTGGCGAGGGTGACAACCGTGGCGGCAATGGTGTTGATCAGGGCCGCGGTTATGGCAACGGGCGCTGGTACGACTTCTACGGCGCCAACCTTCAGCGCGTGTACGGTGAGCCGTGCAAAGCCGACAGTGAAAGCAAGTCCGGGGTAGCGGAAGCGGCCAAGTCTGCAGCCGCTGAAACGGCCGCCGTCCAAGCCGCCGAGCCTGCCCCTGTACCTGCCGAGCCGAAATCCGGCGTCGCTGAGGCAGCCAAGACTGAAACCGTACAAGCAACGACAGAAAAAGCTGCCGAACCGTGCAAGGCCACTATCGATGAGCAGCAGTGGGCCAGCCACACGCTCGATCGCCTGCAAGCCTGGGGCTTCAACACGGTCGGTAACTGGAGTGCCGATTCGCTGAGTGATGCCGATCGCGTGCCATACACCTTGCCGCTGTCGATTGTCGGTGACTACACCAGCATCAGCACCGGCAGCGACTGGTGGGGCGGCATGCCAGATCCGTTCGATCCGCGTTTCGCCATGGCCACCGAGCGCGCCGTCGCCATCGCTGCCCGCGATCACCGCGATGATCCGTGGCTGATCGGCTACTACGCCGACAACGAACTGGCCTGGGCCGGTCCCGGCGACGACCCGAAATCCCGTTACGCGTTGGCTTACGGCACGCTGAAAATGACCACCGACGTACCGGCCAAGCGTGCATTTCTCAAGCAATTGCGCGACAAGTACCGCAATCAGGCGGGGCTGTCGAAGGCGTGGGGCATCGATCTGCCGGCGTGGGAGTTGATGGAAGATCCGGGTTTCGTGCCACCGCTGCCGAATCCCGAGCATCCGGAAATCGAGGCGGACTTCAAATATTTCCAGAAAGTCTTCGCCGACACTTACTTCAAAACCATCTCCGACTCGCTGAAATGGCACGCGCCGAACCAGTTGCTGCTCGGCGGCCGGTTTGCCATCAGCACCCCTGAAGCTGTGGCGTCCTGCGCGCAGTATTGCGATGTGCTGAGCTTCAACATGTACACGCTCAAACCACAGGAAGGCTATGACTTTGCCGCGCTGGGCGCTTTGGACAAACCGGTAATGATCACCGAATTCAACTTTGGCTCTGCCGATCGCGGCCCGTTCTGGGGCGGCGTCACGCAAGTGGCAAGAGAAGAAGATCGCGGCCCGGCGTATGCCAACTTCCTCAAGCAAGCGTTGAGTGAGCCATCAATTGTCGGCGTGCATTGGTTCCAGTATCTGGATCAACCGGTGACCGGACGTTTGCTCGATGGCGAGAATGGTCACTTTGGTCTGGTGGGCGTGACGGATCTGCCGTATCAGGGTTTTGTCGAAACAGTGCGCAAGAGCAACTTGCAGGCGATTGATCAGCTTGGCAAAGAGGCTGAAAAAGCGGCCGCAGCAGCGGGGCATGAAGCTGACGGCGGGCGCAAAGGCGAGGCTGGTAAAGGACCGGGGGCAGGGCATGCCGGTGGTCATTCCGGCAATGGTCACTAACCTGTGATGCTCTAAAAAGATCGCAGCCTGCGGCAGCTCCTACATGGGAACGCGTTTCTC
>NZ_JBSVXS010000129.1:0-14239 GCF_054070155.1 Pseudomonas sp. SDT291_1_S447 | reverse complement strand
AAGCCGAGGACGTAGACGGCGAAAAATCCGAGACCCACACCGTGACTGTCAGCGATGAACCCGAAGGCGAGGTAAAGATTACTGGTCTGATTGGCATTTCTGGAGAAGTGCGCAACGAAACGGCTACGCCGGACACTAAATTAACGATTGCCGGGACCGCCAGCTCAAGTACGGTAGAGGTGTTTGCTAAAGATAATTTAGAGCCGATCGAGACCTTTGACGTGACCGATGGCGAATGGAGCGGCGAGTTGGATTTTTCAACCGACACAAGATATTCGCTGACAGCCAAGGCTCCACAGGGCAACCCGACGGCCGCCATAGACTTCTATGTCGGGTCACCGAAACAACCTGCTATCGGCCGGATTGCAGAAGTCGGCGAAGGCGGCAAGGATCTGCAAGATGGCGACGAGACTGCGTTTACGACGCTTGCGTTCAGTGGCCAGGCAGCAGGACATTTCCGATTAATACTTCGCAATGGTGAGGAGGATTTGGCCCCGACTTCAGTGGCCTTCGATCATGCCTGGCAAGAGACACTCCCGGAATTGAAGCCCGGAATATACGTATTCAACGCAAAAACGCCGTCGGATAGCCAATCTGAATCAATCACTATCACGATCGTGGACCCTGAAGCCCCTGAACAACGCCTGAAACAATGACTGCAAGTCTCCACGTACCGGCGCCGAAGCTGTCCGCAGGCTGCGATTTTTTGATTTTCGTACTCGAAATCGGGATCGCCGCCTGCGACAGTTTTTACCTCTCGCAGCAGCTCAAGGCGCGAACGGCATGACCCGCTTGTGATGCGTCTTGTTGTACGTATCGACAATGATCTTGAACGCGTCTTCCCGCACGGGCTCGCCATGCAGGAAGGCGTCGATTTCGGCATAGGTCACGCCATGCGAAGCCTCGTCCGGTTTGCCCGGCGACAGATCTTCCAGGTCTGCCGTCGGCACTTTCTCGACCAGCGACTCCGGCGCGCCAAAGCTGCGCGCAATCGCCCGAACCTGATTTTTTACCAGACCGCTGAGCGGTGCCAGATCACAAGCGCCGTCACCAAATTTGGTGAAGAAACCCATCACTGCTTCTGCCGCGTGATCGGTGCCGATCACCAGACCGTGCGCCGCGCCAGCGATGGTGTACTGCGCAACCATGCGCATCCGCGCCTTGGTGTTGCCAAGCACGAAGTCCACCGACACCGCGTGCTTGCCTTCGAAGGCCGCAACTTCACTGGCCAGCGATTTCACCGCCGGGCCGATGTTGACTGTGTGGCGCTCGTCCGGGGCGATGAAATCCACCGAGGCCTGGGCGTCGTGCTCGTCGAACTGGGTTTCGTATGGCAGGCGCACGGCGATGAATTTGTAGCTGCTGTCACCGGTCTGGTCGCGCAACTCGCGCATCGCACGCTGGGCCAAGAGGCCGGCGGTCAGCGAATCGACACCGCCGCTGATGCCCAGCACCAGCGTCTTGAGCCCGGAATTGACCAGACAATCCTGAATAAAGGCAATGCGCCGGGCGACTTCGGCCTGCAGGGCCTGGTAGTCGGCGAACGGCGGTTGCACCTTGAGCTGTTCAGCAATCTCACGCTGTACGGCTTGCATGAATTCACTCCTTGCTAGATAGACTGGAATCGGCAGGAACCTGGAACACGTGTCGCAAATAGGCGACAAAATTCGGGTCTTTGCAGTGGGACTTGCCTGGCTCGTCGGAGATCTTCGCCACCGGTTGGCCGTTGCAGGCAGTCATTTTAAGCACGATGCTCATCGGTTCGACACCCGCAATGTCACAGGTGAGGTTGGTACCGATGCCGAAACTGACATTGATCCGTCCGTGCAGCGCGCGGAAGATCTCCAGCGATTTGGGCAGGGTCAGGCTGTCGGAAAACACCAGGGTCTTGCTCATCGGGTCGATGCCAAGCCTGTGATAGTGGGCGATGCATTTTTCGCCCCACACCACAGGATCGCCGGAGTCGTGGCGCAGTCCGTCGAACAGCTTGGCGAAGAACAGGTCGAAGTCGCCGAGGAACGCATCGGTGGTGATGCAATCGGTGAGCGCGATCCCGAGCAGGCCACGGTATTCGCGAACCCAGCAATCGAGCGCGGCGATCTGGCTGTCGATCAGCCGTGGACCGAGTTGCTGGTGGGCCATGATCCATTCGTGGGCCATCGTGCCCAGCGGTTTCATATCGAGTTCGCGCGACAGGTGCACGTTACTGGTGCCGACGAATCGTCCGGGGAAGTCGTGTTTGAGCACATTCACCACTTCAGCCTGCACGCCGTACGAAAAGCGCCGACGGGTGCCGAAATCGGCGACCTGCAGTTGCGACAATTCGTCGGCCGAGGCATTGGCGGTCAGCCAGTCGAACTTGCGATAGAGCTGTTCGCGCGCCTGTTCGAGCACGGTTTCACGATAGCGATAGCGGTTGCGTACTTCGCTGACGATCGCCAGCAACGGCACTTCGTAGAGGATTACGTGCAGCCATGGTCCACGCAGGCGGATGAACAACTCGCCGTTTTCGATACCGGTGTGCACATAGCGCAGGTTGAAGCGGAACAGCCCGAGGAAACGCAGGAAGTCCGGTTTGAGGAAGCTGATGCGCTCGAGAAAACTCAGTTGATCGGCGCTCAGGCTCAGCTCGGCCAGACGCTCGATCTGAAAACGGATCTCGGCCAGATAGGGGCGCAGATCCTCGCTGTTACGGCAACGGAACTCCCATTCGACTTCGACGTTGGGGTAGTTGTGCAGCACCGCCTGCATCATCGTCAGTTTGTAGAAGTCGGTGTCGAGCAGGTTCTGCACGATGCGATCGGCAAACACGCTCTCGCTCATAACGGGGTCTCCAGGTGCGCCGCGCCTGTGCGCGGTCTCAATCAATGGCGCTAGTGGCGCATATCAGCGGTGCGGATTGCCAGCATTTTTTGACAACGCACCAGATACCTTGTGGGAGCGAGCTTGCTCGCGAAGGCGTCATTTCAGCTGACATTGATATTGAATGTGTCGGCCTCTTCGCGAGCAAGCTCGCTCCCACAGGGGGGCAAGGCAGCTCATGCTGGGCTGTCGATCTGCTCCAGCATCCATTTCACAAAATCCCGCACCTTCGGCACTTCCGCCGCATGCTCCGGGTACGCGAGGTAATAGGCATCAGTGCTCGGCATGGCATGCTCGAAGGGAATGACCAGTTTGCCGTCGGCCAATTCCTCCTCCACCAGAAACCGTGGCAACAGCGCCACACCACAGCCGACCTGCGCGGCACGAATGCACATATAAAAGGTTTCGAAACGCGGCCCGTGGTAGCTGTGTTCGGTCTGGTAACCCTGACTGTCGAACCAGTCGTGCCATGCTTGCGGGCGCGAGGCATTTTGCAGCAGCACCAGATCGGTGAGTTGCGTCGGATCAGTGAATGGCTTGTCCGGCAGGCTGCCCGGCGCGCAGACCGGAACAAGCTCTTCGCCGAACAACTTCAGGCATTCAGTGCCGGGCCGTGAGCCCTGGCCGAAGTAGAACGCCAGATCGCTGCGCCCTTGCAGCAGGTCATCCGCTTCCTGCTCGTTACACAAATCCAGATGGATCGACGGATGGCGCAGGCGCCAGCCTTTCAGGCGCGGCACCAGCCAGCGCGCGCCGAAGGTTGATGGCGTAGAGACGCGCAGGACTTCAGTCTCACCGCCGTAGGAGCGCAGGTAATGCGTCGACATTTCCACTTGGGTGAGGATTTTTCTTACTTCAACCAAGTACAAATCCCCGGCCGGGGTCATCTGCAAGCGCCGCCGCACCCGGCGGAACAACAAGTGCTGCAACAACTCCTCGAGCTGTGCGACCTGTTTGCTCACCGCACTCTGGGTCAGGTTCAGCTCCTCGGCGGCGCGAGTGAAGCTCAGGTGCCGGGTCACGGCCTCGAAACACTGCAGGGCGGTGATCGAGGGCAAGTGGCGTTTGTTCAGCATGGCCGATCCTTTTCTTGTCTTTCTGTGCGCAGCATGAATAAACGGAATGATATCTCGCGTAAAGGTCGTTTGTTGCCTTGCCATTGTGACGCTACAACTAAAGGCCTGCCCGGTCGCGAAAAAGCGTCCGCACACATTCAGTCTTTTGCTTGAGGAGTGACCCATGGTTGCCGCATTGCTTGATCGTCTAGGGGTGAACCCGGCCCTTTATCAGAACGGCAAAGTGCCGGTGCATTCGCCGATCGACGGCAGCCGCATCGCCGCCGTCAACTGGGAAGGCCCGGCCGAAGTCGAGCAGCACATCAGTCGCGCAGATCATGCGTTCGAGCAGTGGCGCAAGGTGCCGGCCCCGCGTCGCGGTGAGCTGGTGCGTCAGTTCGGTGAAGTGTTGCGTGAATACAAGGCTGATCTTGGTGAGCTGGTTTCCTGGGAGGCCGGCAAGATCACCCAGGAAGGTCTGGGTGAAGTGCAGGAGATGATCGACATCTGCGATTTCGCCGTCGGCCTGTCCCGTCAGCTGTACGGTTTGACCATTGCCTCTGAGCGTCCGGGCCACCATATGCGCGAAACCTGGCATCCACTGGGCGTGGTCGGAGTGATCAGCGCGTTCAACTTCCCGGTCGCAGTGTGGGCGTGGAACACCACGCTGGCGCTGGTCTGCGGCAACCCGGTGGTGTGGAAACCGTCGGAGAAAACCCCGCTGACCGCATTGGCCTGTCAGGCACTGTTCGACCGCGTGGTGAAGAACTTCACCGATGCGCCGGCGAATCTTTGCCAGGTGATTATTGGTGGTCGCGATGCTGGCGAAGCGCTGGTTGATGATCCGCGTGTAGCGCTGATCAGCGCCACCGGCAGCACGCGCATGGGCCGCGAAGTGGCGCCGAAAGTCGCCGCACGTTTTGCCCGCAGCATCCTCGAGCTGGGCGGTAACAACGCGATGATCCTCGGCCCAAGCGCCGATCTCGACATGGCGGTACGTGCGATTCTGTTCAGCGCCGTGGGTACGGCTGGGCAGCGTTGCACCACCCTGCGTCGACTGATTGCCCATGAGTCGGTGAAGGAAGAAATCGTCACCCGTCTCAAAGCTGCGTACTCGAAAGTGCGCATCGGCAACCCGCTGGAAGGCAATCTGGTCGGTCCGCTGATCGACAAACATAGCTTCGAAAACATGCAGGACGCGCTGGAGCAGGCGTTGAGCGAGGGCGGCCGGGTGTTCGGTGGCAAGCGTCAACTGGAAGAGCAGTTCCCCAATGCTTATTACGTTTCGCCAGCGATTGTTGAAATGCCGGAGCAGAGCGATGTGGTCTGCAGCGAAACCTTCGCGCCGATTCTGTACGTGGTCGGTTACAACGACTTCCAGGAAGCGCTGCGTCTGAACAATGCGGTGCCGCAAGGTTTGTCGTCGTGCATCTTCACCACGGACGTGCGCGAGGCTGAGCAGTTCATGTCGGCGGTGGGCAGCGACTGTGGCATCGCCAACGTCAACATCGGCCCGAGCGGTGCAGAAATTGGTGGCGCGTTTGGTGGCGAGAAAGAAACCGGTGGTGGCCGTGAGTCGGGCTCCGATGCATGGCGCGCGTACATGCGCCGCCAGACCAACACCGTGAACTACTCGCTGGAGTTGCCGCTGGCGCAGGGCATCACATTCGACTGAGTGCTCCCGTCAAATGGAGATCCCCTGTGGGAGCGAGCCTGCTCGCGAATACGGTGGGTCAGTCGACATTGATGTTGGCTGATACGCCCCTTTCGCGAGCAGGCTCGCTCCCACAGGATCAGCACTGTGTTTGGCAGGTTTCTGTTGGAGTCTGGCAATGCCGTTACGCGAAGAATGTCTGTGGGAAAAGCTCACGCCGCAAAGGCCGGATAACACCGCGCTCAGGGGCGAAGTCAAAGTCGATGTCTGCGTGATCGGCGCCGGTTTTACCGGGTTGTCGGCAGCGCTGCATCTGTTGGAAAAAGGCAAAAGCGTCTGCGTGCTGGAAGCGCATCGCGCCGGTCACGGCGGTTCCGGACGCAACGTCGGACTGGTTAACGCCGGCATGTGGATCCCGCCGGACGAGATAGAAGCCGGTTTCGGCGAAGCGGTGGGCAGTCAGCTCAACCGTATGCTCGGGGCTGCGCCGGCACTGGTCTTCAGCCTTGTGGATAAGTACAACATCGATTGCCAGTTACGCCGCGAAGGCACGTTGCACATGGCGCACAACGCCAAGGGCGAGGCGGATTTGCGCAGCCGCGAGCAACAATGGAAACGTCGCGGCGCACCGGTTGAACTGCTGACCGGCAAGGCCTGCGAGCAAGCCACCGGCACGCAAAAAATTGCCGCCGCATTGCTCGATCGCCGCGCCGGGACGCTCAACCCGATGGCGTATGTCACCGGGCTGGCCAACGCGGTGAAAGGTCTCGGCGGGCAAATGTTCGATCATTCCCCGGTCACTCGCCTTGAGCGTCAGGGCTCGAACTGGTCAGTGCAGACCGAGCACGGTTCAGTGCTGGCCGAGCAAGTGGTCATTGCCTCCAACGCCTACACCGAAGGCGACTGGACCGAACTCAAGCGCAACTTCTTCCCCGGTTATTACTATCAGGTCGCTTCGGTGCCGCTGACCGAGGACGCCGCGCAGGAAATTCTCCCGGGCGGGCAGGGCTCGTGGGATACGCGGCAGGTGCTGAGCAGCATCCGTCGCGACAAAGAAGGGCGCTTGTTGCTCGGCAGCCTCGGCAATGGCAATCAGAAACCGACCTGGTTTCTCAAGGCCTGGGCCGACCGCGTGCAGCAGCATTACTTCCCCAATCTGCAACCCGTCGAGTGGGAATGCACCTGGACCGGGCGCATCGCGTTCACGCCCGATCACCTCATGCGCCTGTTCGAACCGGCACCGGGATTGGTGGCCGTCACTGGTTACAACGGTCGTGGCGTGACCACTGGCACCGTGGTCGGCAAAGCCTTCGCCGACTATCTGTGTAACGGCAATCCGCAAGCCCTGCCGATTCCCTTCGCACCGATGCAGCCCTTGGCCGGTGTGGGCTTGCGCAGTTGCCTGTACGAGGCCGGGTTCTCGCTGTATCACGCGGGCCAGTGCCTGCGCATCGTCATTTGAGTGTTGAAATATGTTGCCGGAAGCGGCGCTTTTCGATGCAGCGACTAGCCTGTAATGGTGCGGGTTGTAGCAGTCCCGCACCAGCAGTGTGCAGTTCGGTGACGCGGGCTGTTACAGGCTGGTTGCACGTCGTTTGGCGCCGCGGTTGCAATGATGGCGCGTGCGGGTTGCGCCTGAAAAAATAAATGGTTTCACCTTCCGCGGTTTAGACGGTTGCACGCCCAATGAAAATGGGAACGAAACAGTCGAAATAACAAGAAAGCAGCGACTTTTTGAAGAATAAAAAACCGATGGCACGGCCCTTGCTCTGAGCATTCAGTGAAGTGAAGTCGCAGTGCCAACTAAAAAAAACCTTGGAGCACCACCTCATGTCCCAGACGTTTTACAAGAAAGGCTTTCTGGCCCTCGCAGTGGCTACTGCGTTGGGTGTTTCTGCGTTTGCTCAAGCTGATGTGAAAATCGGTGTAGCGGGTCCAATGACGGGCGCCAACGCGGCATTTGGCGAGCAGTACATGAAGGGTGCACAGGCAGCGGCTGACGCGGTGAACGCGGCTGGCGGCGTCAACGGGGAAAAAATCGTACTGGTCAAGGGCGATGACGCCTGCGAGCCGAAACAGGCCGTGACGGTCGCCAAGGACCTCACCAACCAGAAAGTCGCCGGCGTGGTCGGTCACTTCTGCTCTTCTTCGACCATTCCAGCGTCGGAAATCTACGACGAAGCCGGGATCATCGCGATCACCCCGGGTTCGACTAACCCGCAAGTCACCGAGCGCGGTCTCAGCGCCATGTTCCGTATGTGCGGGCGTGACGACCAGCAAGGCATTGTGGCCGGTGACTACATCGTCGACGTACTCAAGGGCAAGAAAGTCGTCGTGCTGCACGACAAAGATACCTACGGCCAAGGCCTGGCGGATGCCACCAAGGCACAACTGGTCAAGCGCGGCGTGACGCCCGTGTTGTACGAAGGCCTGACCCGTGGTGAAAAAGACTTCAGCACCATCGTCACCAAGATCCGTGGCGCCGGCGCCGATGTCGTCTACTTCGGTGGTCTGCACCCGGAGGCCGGCCCGCTGGTTCGACAACTGCGTGAACAAGGCCTGAAAGACGTCAAGTTCATGTCCGATGACGGCATCGTGACTGACGAACTGGTGACCACCGCCGGTGGCCCGCAGTTCACCGATGGCGTGCTGATGACCTTCGGCGCCGACCCGCGTCTGTTGCCTGAGAGCAAGACCGTTGTGGACGCATTCCGCAAGGCCGGTACCGAGCCTGAGGGTTACACCCTGTACGCCTACGCTTCGGTGCAGACCCTGGCTGCCGCGTTCAATGGTGCGAAGTCCAACAAGGGTGAAGAGGCTGCGGCCTGGCTGAAGAAAAATCCGGTGAAAACCGTGATGGGCGAAAAAACCTGGGATTCCAAGGGCGACCTGAAAGTCTCCGACTACGTGGTTTACCAGTGGGACAAGGATGGCAAATATCACCAGCTGGAAAAACAGAAGTAAGCGCTGACGCGATCAGCTGATCCCACGGTTCCTTTGTAGGAGTGAGCCTGCTCGCGATGACGGAGTTACAGGCAACACATGTGTTGAATGTTAATCCGCTATCGCGAGCAGGCTCACTCCTACAGGGGGCGGTGGTGACGGGTGGATCGTGGCTGACATTGCTCCGACGTAAATCTGTATTTTTCCTAGAAGAGCCGCACATCAAAGGTGTGCAGGTTCTCACTGCGTGAGATTGCGTTATGGATGGTATTTTCCTGCAGCAACTGGTCAACGGCCTGACCCTCGGGTCGGTCTATGGCCTGATCGCCATCGGCTACACAATGGTCTACGGCATCATCGGCATGATCAACTTCGCCCACGGCGAGGTTTACATGATTTCTGCTTACCTGGCGGCAATCAGTCTGGCTCTGCTGGCTTACTTCGGTATCGAATCTTTCCCGCTGCTGATGCTCGGCACACTGATCTTCACCATCGTCGTCACGGCGGTGTATGGCTGGGTCATTGAACGAGTCGCCTACAAACCCCTGCGCAACTCCACCCGACTGGCACCGCTGATCAGCGCCATCGGCATTTCCCTGATCCTGCAAAACTACGCACAGATCGCTCAAGGCGCCAAACAACAGGGCGTGCCAACCCTGCTGAGCGGTGCGTGGCGTGTCGACATCGGTACCGGTTTCGTGCAACTGACCTACACCAAAGTTTTCATTCTGGTGGCCGCATTCGTCGGCATGGGCCTGCTGACCTACATCATCAAGTACACCAAGCTCGGACGCATGTGCCGTGCGACCCAGCAAGACCGCAAGATGGCTTCGATCCTTGGCATCAATACCGATCGGGTCATTTCCTATGTGTTCATCATCGGTGCAGCCATGGCAGCGCTGGCCGGCGTACTGATCACCATGAACTACGGCACTTTCGACTTCTATGCCGGCTTCATTATCGGCATCAAGGCGTTCACCGCGGCGGTGCTTGGCGGGATCGGTTCACTGCCCGGGGCCATGCTCGGCGGGATCATCCTCGGCATTTCCGAGTCGCTGTTCTCCGGTCTGGTCAACTCCGACTACAAAGACGTGTTCAGCTTCTCGCTGCTCGTACTTGTTCTGGTCTTCCGGCCGCAGGGCCTGTTGGGCCGTCCTCTTGTGTCGAAGGTGTAAGCGATGTCTTCAACCACTCAAAAATCCATCGATATCAAAAAAAGCCTGGTTGAGGCGATTCTTGCCGGCCTGATTGCCCTGATCGTTTTCGGCCCGATTGTCGGCGTCGTGCTCGAGGGTTACAGCTTTAACCTCGAGCCGACCCGTGTGGCCTGGATCATCGGCATTGTCATGATTGGCCGCTTTGCCCTCAGCCTGTTCCTGCAAACGCCAAAGGGCCTGAAAATTCTCGACGGATTCGAGAGCACCGGCTCTGGTGTGCACGTGCTGCCGGCCGATCACAAATCCTCGCTGCGCTGGATCATCCCGCTGCTGATTGTGCTGGCCGTCATTGTGCCGTTTGTCTCCAACTCCTATCTGCTCGGCGTGGTCATCCTCGGGTTGATCTATGTGCTGCTGGGGCTGGGGCTGAACATTGTGGTCGGTCTGGCCGGTCTGCTCGACCTTGGTTATGTGGCGTTCTACGCCATCGGCGCCTACGGTCTGGCGCTCGGTTATCAGTATCTCGGTCTGGGTTTCTGGACGGTGCTGCCGCTGGCGGCGATCACTGCCGGGCTGGCCGGGTGCATCCTCGGCTTCCCTGTGTTGCGTCTGCACGGCGACTACCTGGCGATCGTGACCCTGGGCTTCGGTGAAATCATTCGCCTGGTCCTCAACAACTGGTTGTCCCTGACCGGTGGCCCGAATGGTATGCCGGCGCCACTGCCGACGTTCTTCGGTCTGGAGTTCGGCAAACGGGCGAAGGATGGCGGGGTGCCGTTTCACGAGTTTTTCGGCATCGCCTACAACCCGGACGTGAAGTATTACTTCATCTACGCGGTGTTGTTCCTCGTGGTGCTGGCTGTGCTGTACATCAAGCATCGTCTGGTGAAAATGCCGGTCGGTCGCGCCTGGGAAGCTCTGCGTGAAGATGAGATCGCCTGCCGCTCGATGGGCCTGAACCACGTGCTGGTAAAGCTCTCGGCCTTCACCATCGGTGCGTCGACCGCCGGTCTTGCGGGTGTGTTCTTCGCCACCTACCAAGGCTTCGTCAACCCGACCTCGTTCACCTTCTTTGAATCGGCGCTGATCCTCGCCATCGTCGTGCTCGGCGGCATGGGCTCGACCATCGGTGTGGTGATCGCTGCATTCGTACTCACCGTCGCCCCGGAACTGCTGCGCGGCTTCGCCGAATATCGCGTGCTGCTGTTCGGCATCCTGATGGTCTTGATGATGATCTGGCGACCACGCGGGCTGATCCGTATCAGCCGTACCGGGGTCACTCCACGCAAAGGTGCCATTCACTATGAGAGGACTGCGCCATGAGTGAAGTCGTACTCTCTGTTGAAAAACTGATGATGCATTTCGGTGGCATCAAGGCGTTGAGCGATGTCAGCCTGAAGGTCAAACGCAACTCGATCTTCGCCTTGATCGGCCCCAACGGCGCCGGCAAGACCACGGTGTTCAACTGCCTGACCGGGTTCTACAAAGCCTCGGGCGGCAAGATCGAACTCAATGTGCGCGGCCAGCAGACCAACGTCATCCAGTTGCTGGGCGAGTCGTTCAAACCGACCGATTTCGTCTCGCCGAAATCCTTCCTCAGCCGCATGTACTACAAAATGTTCGGCGGCACGCACCTGGTAAACCGTGCAGGCCTGGCGCGAACCTTCCAGAACATTCGCCTGTTCAAGGAAATGTCGGTGCTGGAAAACCTGCTGGTGGCCCAGCACATGTGGGTCAACCGCAACATGCTTGCCGGTATTCTCAACACCAAGGGCTACCGCAAGGCCGAAAGTGACGCGCTGGACGTGGCGTTCTACTGGCTGGAAGTGGTCGATCTGGTCGACTGCGCCAATCGTCTCGCCGGTGAGCTTTCCTACGGTCAGCAACGCCGTCTGGAGATCGCCCGGGCCATGTGCACGCGGCCGCAGATCATCTGCCTCGACGAACCGGCCGCCGGCCTCAACCCTCAGGAAACCGAAGCGCTGAGCGCGATGATCCGGCTGCTGCGCGACGAGCACGATCTGACCGTGGTGCTGATCGAACACGACATGGGTATGGTAATGAGCATTTCCGACCACATCGTGGTGCTGGACCACGGCATCGTCATCGCTGAGGGCGGGCCTGAAGCGATCCGTAACGATCCGAAAGTGATTGCCGCCTACCTGGGCGCCGACGAAGAGGAGCTGGTATGACGCAACCGATCCTCCAACTCAAAGACCTCGACGTTTTCTATGGCCCGATCCAGGCGCTCAAAGGTGTTTCGCTGCAGATCAACGAAGGGGAAACCGTCAGCCTGATCGGCTCCAACGGTGCCGGTAAATCAACGTTGCTGATGTCGATCTTCGGTCAGCCACGGGCGGCGAGCGGGCAGATTCTCTATCAAGGCGTCGACATTACCCACAAGTCCTCGCACTACATCGCCTCCAACGGTATTGCGCAGTCGCCGGAAGGGCGGCGGGTGTTCCCCGACATGACCGTCGAGGAAAACCTGCTGATGGGTACCATCCCGATTGGCGACAAGTACGCCAAAGAGGACATGCAGCGGATGTTCGAGCTGTTCCCACGGCTTGAAGAGCGACGTAACCAGCGGGCGATGACCATGTCTGGCGGCGAACAGCAAATGCTCGCCATTGCCCGTGCGTTGATGAGCCGGCCGAAGTTGCTGCTGCTCGATGAGCCGAGCCTGGGTCTGGCGCCGATTGTGGTGAAGCAGATCTTTGCGACCCTGCGCGAATTGGCGAAAACCGGCATGACCATTTTTCTGGTCGAGCAGAACGCCAACCATGCGCTGAAGCTGTCGGATCGCGCGTATGTGATGGTCAACGGCGAGATTCGCCTGACCGGCACGGGTAAGGAGTTGCTGGTGAACGAGGAGGTGCGTAACGCCTATTTGGGCGGGCACTGATTCCTCGACGTTATGCACAGCCCCGGCGACGTAAGTCCCGGGGCTTTTTTACATCCCAAATCCACCGCAACCCCCTGTAGGAGTGAGCCTGCTCGCGATCGCGGTTTCCCATTCGCCATCACTGGTGACTGATACACCGCTATCGCGAGCAGGCTCACTCCTACAGTTGATATGCGCCAGATTCCAGAATTGTGGAAAACAAATTCCCGAAGCTGCCAAAGCGCGACATATAGACGCTGCAAATGGCTGTTTTTCCACAGTTTTGACTTGTCCCCGGTTACTGTGGAGCTGGCTGTGAATAACGTGGGTGTATCTGGCTGCAGGCCTTGTAATCCGTGGTGTTCAAGTGTGTGGTTGTTTTTTGATCAGGCGTTTTTGCGAGGCTTGAAGTCTTCGTTGTCAACCTTTTTATAGAGGTACCGGTAGCAGCGATTACCGGTGAGCAAGCCTGTGGATAAGTCTGTGATTAAACTCTGGAAAGACTGCGCTGAGGGCCGTAATTACTGGCCTCGCGCAATCACTGTGCTGAGTGACCAGTCGTGCAAAATGCCATATCCCGCACATCCACCACTTCAGGGTCAAGCAAAAAACTTTCTATTTCGCCCGCAAAGCCTTGTGTGGCGTGGCTTTGCGCGTTTGCACTTGCCCCCGGAAACTGTGGAAGGGACTGTGGATAACATGCGGGCATATGCCTACAGGCCACGCAGGCTATGGCGTCGACAGAGTTGGTTGTTTTTTGTACTGCTTGTGGGTGTTGCCCGTGAATGCGCGGGCGGGCATGCTGCCTGCTGATTTTCTATTCCAAGGGCTGCCCCGGCGGCCGAAGCAAGGAGAACACGATGTCCAACACCCTGTTTATCACCGGCGCGACGTCCGGATTTGGTGAAGCCTGTGCCCGCCGTTTTGCCGAGGCTGGCTGGAAACTGGTGCTGACCGGCCGTCGTGAAGAACGCCTGACCGCGCTGTGTGCCGAGTTGTCGAAGCAGACCGAAGTGCATGGTCTGATCCTCGATGTGCGCGATCGCAAGGCGATGGAAGAGGCGATTGCCAACCTGCCGCCATCGTTCGCCAAACTGCGTGGCCTGATCAACAACGCCGGTCTGGCATTGGGCGTGGACCCGGCGCCGAAGTGCGATCTGGACGATTGGGACACCATGGTCGACACCAACGTCAAAGGCCTGATGTACGCCACACGCTTGCTGCTGCCACGCCTGATCGCCCATGGTCGTGGCGCCGGCATCGTCAACCTTGGCTCCATCGCCGGCAACTATCCGTATCCGGGCAGCCATGTGTATGGCGCGACCAAAGCGTTCGTTAAACAGTTCTCGCTGAACCTGCGTTGCGACTTGCAGGGTACCGGTGTGCGGGTCAGCAATATTGAGCCGGGGCTGTGCGAAAGCGAGTTCTCGCTGGTGCGTTTCGCTGGTGATCAGGAGCGTTACAACGCGACTTACGCCGGTGCCGAGCCGATCCAGCCACAGGACATCGCCGAGACGATTTTCTGGGTGATGAATGCGCCGGCGCACATCAACATCAACAGCCTGGAATTGATGCCGGTGAGCCAGACCTGGGCCGGTTTTGCCATCGAGCGTAATAAGGCCTGACACCGCGTCATCGTTCTTCGCGAGCAAGCTCGCTCCCACATGAGACCGCGATCAAATGT
>NZ_JBSVXS010000128.1:0-14364 GCF_054070155.1 Pseudomonas sp. SDT291_1_S447 | reverse complement strand
GACTGAACCACCGCTTTCGCGAGCAAGCTCGCTCCCACAAGGGATCATCTGAGGTTTCAGATCATGCGCTGAGTCAGGGCGCGCTCCATGCGGGCGATGCCTTCTTCGAGCAACGAGCGCGGGCAGCCGAAGTTCAGGCGCACGAACTGCTGGTGTTGATCGCCGAAGTCCAGACCGGCGCTCAGCCCCACTTTGGCCTGCTCAAGAAAGAACTGCTGCGGGTTGTCCAGGTCCAGCGCCGAGCAATCCAGCCACGCCAGATAGGTGCCCTGCGGCACATTGATGGTCACGCCCGGCAAGCGGCTGCGCACCGCGTCAACCAGCCAGTCGCGGTTGGCCTGCAGGTAGGTTTTCAACTCGGCCAGCCATGGCCCGCCTTCGCTGTAGGCCACGCGTGTGGCTTCCATGCCCAGCGGGTTGACGCTGTCGACCATGCCGCAGCGAGCGTGGTTGACGCGCTCACGCAGGGCCGCATCTTGAATGATCATGAACGAGGTCTTCAGGCCAGCGATGTTGTAGGCCTTGCTCGCCGACATCAGGGTGATCGTGCGCTTGGCAATTTCCGGGCTAAGGGAGGCGGTCGGAATGTGCACGCGACCGTCGAAGCACAGCTCGGCGTGGATTTCGTCGGAGATGATCCACGCGTCCTGCGCCGCACAAATGTCGGCCACGGCTTGCAGCTCTTCACGGCCAAACACCTTGCCGATCGGATTGTGCGGGTTGCTCAGCAGCAACGCGCCGCCACCGTTCAGCGATTCACGCAGCACGTCGAGCGGCGTCAAGTAAGTACCGTCAGCCTGCGTGACGAACTCCAGCTCAACCTTGTTCAGCCCCCAATGGCCCGGCGCATGGCGCAGCGGCGGGTAGTTCGGGACTTGCACAACGACGTTCTGCTGTGGCTGCACCAGCGCTTTCAAAGCCATGTTGAAGCCTGATTCGACGCCCGGCAGGAAGATCAGCTCTTGCGGTTTGACCTTCCAGGAAAACTTGGCCCAGAGGTCGGCGACGATGGCTTCACGCAAGTTGTCCTGCGCCACGCTGTAGCCCACCAGCGGATGCAGCAAACGTTGCTGTAATGCCTCGATCACCACCGGTGGCGCGGCGAAATCCATATCAGCGACCCACATCGGCAACACATCGGCCGAATAGCGGCTCCACTTGGTGCTGCCGGTGTTGTGGCGGTCGAATAGCTGATCAAAATCGAAAGTCATGCGCGGTCTCGTGAAGGCGGGATTGGTCCTGGACGCCATTCTAAGCCTTACGCGATCCATGTGGGAGCGAGCTTGCTCGCGAAGGCGTCGGATCAGCCAGCATCGATGTTGATTGACACACCGCTTTCGCGAGCAAGCTCGCTCCCACAGGGTTTGGTGTTCTTCAATGAAAGAGCCGACAAACGGCCGACGGTCGGTTTTCACACAGACTGTGTGGTCATTGTCTACAGTGAAAAAGTCGGCAGACGTTTGCCGCAACCGTGATTGTCCAGATAAAACCCGGCACAAGTACCGGGTTCCACCTGATCAGGAGTGCACGATGGATCTCAGCCGTCGTCAGTTCTTCAAGGTCGCCGGTATCGGCCTTGCAGGCTCGAGCCTGGGCGCGTTGGGCATGGCCCCGACGCAAGCCTTCGCCGAGCAGGTGCGCCACTTCAAGCTTGCCCACACCCATGAAACCCGCAACACCTGCCCGTATTGCTCGGTCGGCTGCGGTTTGATCATGTACAGCCAGGGCGATACCGCGAAGAACGTAGCGCAAAGCATCATTCACATCGAGGGCGATGCCGACCACCCGGTCAACCGCGGCACCCTCTGCCCGAAAGGCGCAGGCCTGCTCGACTTCATTCATAGCCCCGGCCGTTTGCTCTACCCGCAAACGCGCAAACCGGGCAGCAGCGAATGGACGCGGATCAGTTGGGACGAAGCGCTCGACCGCATCGCCGACCTGATGAAAACCGATCGCGACGCCAACTTCATCGAGAAAAATGCCAACGGGCAAACGGTGAATCGCTGGCTGAGCACCGGTTTCCTCGCCGCATCGGCGGCGTCCAACGAAGCCGGTTACATCACTCAGAAGGTGATTCGCAGTCTCGGCATGCTGGGGTTCGATAACCAGGCGCGTGTCTGACACGGCCCGACGGTGGCAAGTCTTGCCCCGACGTACGGCCGTGGTGCCATGACCAATACCTGGACCGATATCGCCAACGCGAATCTGATCCTGGTGATGGGTGGCAACGCTGCAGAAGCGCATCCGTGCGGCTTCAAATGGGTGACCGAGGCCAAGGCGCATAACGCTGCGCGGCTGATCGTGGTCGATCCGCGTTTTACCCGGACCGCTTCGGTGGCCGACTATTACGCGCCGATCCGCACCGGCACCGACATCGCCTTCATGGGCGGGTTGATCAATTACTTGCTGACCGAGGACAAGATCCAGCACGAGTACGTGCGCAACTACACCGACGTGTCGTTCATCGTCAAAGCAGGCTATGGCTTTGAAGACGGCATCTTCAGCGGCTACGACGTGGCCAAGCGCAGCTACACCGACAAGTCCGGCTGGGGTTACGAACTGGGCGAGGACGGTTTCGTCAGAGTCGATCCGACCCTGCAAGACCCGCGCTGCGTCTATCAATTGATGAAGCAGCATTACAGCCGCTACAACATCGACCTCGCCAGCCAGATCTGCGGCATGCCGGTCGACGCCATGCAGAAAATCTGGGAAGAAATCGCCACCTGCTCGACACCGGGCAAGACCATGACGATTCTCTACGCCCTCGGCTGGACCCAGCACTCGATCGGCGCGCAGATCATTCGCAGCGCGGCGATGGTGCAATTGCTGCTGGGCAACGTCGGCATGCCCGGTGGCGGCGTCAACGCCTTGCGCGGTCACTCGAATATTCAGGGCCTGACTGATCTGGGCCTGCTTTCGAATGCGCTGCCGGGCTATCTGACTTTGGGTCAGGACAGCGAGCAGGACTACAACGCCTTCATCCATAAACGCACGCAGGTACCGCTGCGTCCGGGGCAACTGTCGTACTGGCAGAACTACAGCAAATTCCACGTCAGCCTGATGAAGTCGTGGTACGGCGCCAACGCCACGGTCGAGAACAATTGGTGCTACGACCATTTGCCGAAACTCGACATCCCCAACTACGACGTGCTGAAGATGTTCGACCTGATGAGCCAGGGCAAGGTCAACGGCTACTTCTGCCAAGGCTTCAACCCGATCGCCGCGCTGCCGGACAAGAACCGCGTGATGGGCGCACTGGCCAAGCTGAAATGGCTGGTGGTGATGGATCCGTTGGCCACCGAAACCTCGGAGTTCTGGCACAACGTCGGGCCGTACAACGATGTGAAAACCGACGAAATCCAGACCGAAGTCATTCGCCTGCCGACCACCTGTTTTGCCGAAGAGGACGGCTCGCTGGTCAACAGCAGTCGCTGGCTGCAATGGCACTGGAAGGGTGCCGACGGCCCCGGCGAAGCGCAGACCGACATTCGCATCATGAGCGAATTGTTCCTGCGCCTGCGCAAGCGCTATCAGGCCGAGGGCGGCAAATTCCCCGATCCGCTGCTGAAACTGACATGGCCGTACAAGATCCCGGACGAGCCTTCGCCGGAAGAGCTGGCCAAGGAAATCAACGGCAGCGCTGTCGCCGATTTCACCGATGCCGCAGGCGTTGCGGTCAAGGCCGGCTCGCAACTGGCCGGATTCGGCTTGCTCAAGGATGACGGCAGCACTGCGTCAGGTTGCTGGATCTTCGCCGGTAGCTGGACTGAGTCCGGCAACCAGATGGCCCGCCGCGACAACAGCGATCCGTTCGGCATGCACCAGCATCTGGGCTGGGCGTGGGCCTGGCCGGCCAATCGGCGGATTCTCTATAACCGCGCTTCGGCAGACGTTGCCGGCAAACCGTGGGATCCGAAAAAACGTCTGGTCTGGTGGAACGGCAAGGCCTGGGGCGGCACCGATGTGCCGGACTACAAAGCCGATGTGCCGCCGGAAGCCGGGATGAACCCATTCATCATGAACCCCGAAGGCGTGGCGCGATTCTTCGCCGTCGACAAGATGAACGAAGGGCCATTCCCCGAGCACTACGAGCCGTTCGAAACGCCGATCGGCATCAACCCGCTGCACCCGCAAAACAAGAAAGCTACCAGCAACCCGGCGGCGCGGATCTTCGATTCGGTCTGGGAAACCCTCGGCGAGGCCAAGGACTTCCCGTACGCCGGCACCAGTTACCGGCTCACCGAGCATTTCCACTTCTGGAGCAAGCACTGCAAGTTGAACGCGATTGCCCAGCCTGAGCAGTTCGTCGAAATCGGTGAAGTGCTGGCGAAAGAGAAGGGCATCGCTGCCGGTGATCGCGTACGGGTCAGTTGCAAACGCGGCTTTATCGAAGCGGTGGCGGTGGTGACGAAAAGGATCCGGCCGCTGCAGGTCAACGGCCAGGTCGTGCATCAGATCGGCATCCCACTGCATTGGGGCTTCACCGGCCTGACGCGTCACGGTTACCTGACCAACACCCTGGTGCCGTTCCTCGGCGATGGCAATACCCAGACCCCGGAATCCAAGTCATTCCTGGTCAACGTGGAGAAACTATAAATGGCCAGCCAAGACATCATTGCCCGCTCGGCCACCACCACGGTGCCGCCGTCGGTGAGGAATCAGGAGGCGGTCGCCAAGCTGATCGACACCACCAAATGCATCGGCTGCAAGGCCTGCCAAGTCGCCTGCTCGGAATGGAACGAGCTGCGCGACGAGGTCGGCCACAACCACGGTACCTACGACAACCCGCAGGATCTGAGCGCGGAAACCTGGACGCTGATGCGCTTCACCGAGCATGAAACCGACGCTGGCAACCTTGAATGGCTGATACGCAAGGACGGTTGCATGCATTGCGCCGAGCCCGGTTGCCTGGCGGCATGCCCGAGCCCCGGCGCGATCATCAAGCACGCCAACGGCATCGTCGATTTCGATCAGGATCACTGCATCGGCTGCGGCTACTGCATCACCGGTTGCCCGTTCAATATTCCGCGCATTTCGCAGAAAGATCACAAGGCTTACAAATGCACCTTGTGCTCGGATCGCGTGGCGGTAGGGCTGGAACCGGCCTGCGTGAAAACCTGCCCGACCGGCGCCATCGTCTTCGGCACCAAGGAAGACATGAAGGAACACGCCGCCGAACGCATTGTTGACCTGAAAAGCCGTGGCTTTGAAAACGCCGGTCTCTACGACCCGGCAGGCGTTGGCGGTACGCACGTGATGTACGTGCTGCACCACGCCGATACGCCGACGATCTACGCCAACCTGCCGCAGGATCCGGCCATCAGTCCGTTGGTGGGCTTGTGGAAAGGCATCAGCAAACCGCTGGGTCTGTTGGCCATGGGCGCGGCGGTGCTGGCCGGGTTCTTCCATTACGTGCGTATCGGCCCGAACCGGGTGGAAGAGGACGAGCATCCGGCGCCACCCGACACCTCGGTGCACGTCGTCGATCCGGCGGTGCACACCTTCGATCCACGCGGGGAGGAGCGGCCATGAGCAACAAGACGATCCTGCGTTACACCGCCAACCAGCGCACCAATCACTGGCTGGTGGCGATCCTGTTTTTCATGGCCGGGCTGTCCGGGTTGGCGTTGTTTCATCCGTCGCTGTTCTGGCTGAGCAACCTGTTCGGCGGCGGGCCGTGGACGCGAATTCTGCATCCGTACATGGGCATCGCCATGTTCGTGTTGTTCCTTGGCTTGGTGTTCAGCTTCTGGCGCAGCAATTTCTTCATCGCCAATGACCGGCGGTGGCTGCGGCGGATCAATCGGGTGCTGGTCAACGACGAGGAAAGCGTGCCGCCAGTAGGCAAATACAACGCCGGGCAAAAGCTGCTGTTCTGGACTTTACTGCTGTGCATGCTCGGTTTGCTGTTCACCGGGCTGGTGATCTGGCGCGCCTGGTTCAGTGCGTATTTTGGCATCACCGTGATCCGCTGGGCGATGCTCCTGCATGCGCTGGCCGGGTTCATTCTGGTGCTCAGTATCATCATTCACATCTACGCCGGGCTGTGGATCAAGGGTTCGGTGGACGCGATGATGCACGGCTGGGTCAGCCGCGCCTGGGCGAAGAAACACCATGAACTCTGGTATCGCGACGTCACCCGCGATGAACGCCAACCGGACGTGCCGGAGCGACCGATCACCAAAAAGGGCTGACTTTTGCCAACCATTCTTGAACCTGGGGAAATCGAAGCGGCGGCCAGTTCGCCGCCGTTTCTGCATCTGCCGCCGCATAACCTGTTTGCCCTGCGGGCCGCTCGACTGGAGCAATTGGCCGAGGCGCATGCGCTGGCTGAGTACCTGCGGCTGATTGCCGGGTTGTGCCGGGTACAGCAGCAGGTGTTTGACGATCCACCGCTGACAGCGCCGTTTGATCAGCAACGGATTGAAGCTTGTCAGCAGCATGGTTTGCCGCCGTTCGCGGCGGACACGTTGGTGCGTGAGGAGGGCTGGCAGGCTTACCTTGAAGCTTTGCTGCAACGTTATGAACCTGCTGAGCAACCTGCCGTCATTGATGCGGTGACGACGTTGCGGGTCGCCAGTTCCGGCCAGTTACGCGCGTGGGCGGTGGCGCTGGTCAGTGGCCAATACTCAATGGTGCCCGCGCAACTGGTGCCGTTTCTCGGTGCGGCGCTGCAAGTGGCGTGGAGTCATTGGTTACTCAGCGCGCTGGATTTGAAACTTAAACCCGGCGACAGCCTCAGCCAATGCCCAGCGTGCGGTTCTCCGGCGATGGCCGGGGTAATCCGCCATCGTGGCAAGCACAACGGTTTGCGTTATCTGGTGTGTTCGCTGTGTGCCTGCGAATGGCATGTGGTGCGGGTCAAGTGCGTGTATTGCGAGTCGAGCAAGGGCTTGGATTATCTGAGTCTTGAGGATGATCGACATGCCGCTAATCAAGCGCCGTTGCGGGCGGAAGTCTGTCCGGGTTGTAGCAGCTATCTGAAACTGGTGTATCTGGAAAACGATGCCGATGCCGAGGCGTTGTCGGCTGACTTGAGCAGCCTGCTGCTGGATATGCGACTGGCGCAGGACGGTTATCAGCGCTTGGCGCCGAACTTGTTGCTAGCACCCGGAGACGAGTGAACGAAGGGTCTACACTCTTGTTTTTCACTGCGGGGCCGCAGTGATCTGTTTCCAGGAGTGGCTGATGTCCCTGCGGTTACCTTCCATTGATGGTGTGTTGCGTCACCCGGCGTGTGGGCCTTTGCTTGAGCGTCACGGGCGTGAGTGTTTGCTGGCGGGTTTGCGTCATTTGCTTGATGAACTGCGCCCGAGCGTGTTGAACGGGCAATTGTCAGCCGTCGAAATCAGCCCTGAAGTGCTCGCCGGCCGCGTCGGTGAACGCCTGGCCCAGCAACAACGCAGCCATGTGCGCCGAGTATTCAACCTGACCGGCACGGTGCTGCATACCAACCTCGGCCGCGCCTTGTTGCCGGACGAAGCCATCGAAGCGGTGCAAATGGCCGCGCGTTATCCGCTCAATCTGGAATTCGATCTGGCCAGCGGCAAACGCGGCGATCGCGATGATCTGATCGAAGGCCTGATCCGTGAACTGACCGGCGCCGAAGCCGTCACCGTGGTCAACAACAATGCCGCCGCCGTGCTGCTGACGCTCAACAGTTTGGGCGCGCGCAAGGAAGGCATCATTTCCCGTGGCGAGCTGATCGAGATCGGCGGCGCCTTCCGCATCCCCGACATCATGGCCCGCGCCGGCGTACGTCTGCACGAAGTCGGCACGACCAATCGCACCCATGCTCGCGACTACGAAGCGGCGATCAATCCACGCAGCGGTTTGATCATGCGTGTGCATGCGAGCAACTACAGCATCGAGGGTTTTACCGCGCGGGTGCCGACCGCTGAACTGGCCGAGTTGGCCCATCGACATGGTCTGCCGTTGCTGGAAGATCTGGGCAGCGGCAGTCTTTTGGACTTGACCCGCTGGGGTTTGCCGGCAGAACCGACTGTGCGGCAGGCGCTGCTGGACGGTGCGGACATCGTCACCTTCAGCGGCGACAAATTGCTCGGCGGCCCGCAGGCCGGGTTGATCGTCGGGCGCAAAGAGCTGATCGCGAAGATCAAGAAAAACCCGCTGAAACGCGCGCTGCGGGTGGACAAGTTGACCCTGGCGGCGCTGGAAGCAGTGCTGGGGTTGTATCGCGATCCGGATCGACTGGCTGAACGTTTGCCGAGTCTGCGTCTGTTGACTCGCCCGCAAGCTGACATCTTCGCCCAGGCTTTGCGCTTGCTGCCCTTGATGACTGAGTTGTTAGGTGAGCGCTGGCAGGTCAGTGCAGTCGAGGCCTTGGGCATGATCGGCAGCGGCAGCCAACCGGTGGCGCGTTTGCCGAGTGCGGCGATGTGTTGCCGCCCGCAAGTCTCCAAGCGCTTGCGCGGGCGTTGCCTGCTGAATCTGGAAGCGGCGTTGCGCGCATTGCCGATCCCGGTGCTCGGTCGTATCGACGATGATGCGCTGTGGCTGGATCTGCGCCAGCTCGACGATGAACCGTCGTGGTTCGCGCAGTTGCCGCAGTTGCAGGTCGAGCCGTGATCGTCGGCACGGCGGGGCACATCGACCACGGCAAGACGTCGCTGCTGCAGGCCCTGACCGGGCAAACCGGCGACCGCCGCCCGCAGGAACGCGAACGCGGCATGACCATCGACCTTGGCTATCTCTATGCCGAACTGCAACCGGGCGCGGGGCTGACCGGGTTTATCGACGTGCCCGGTCACGAGAAATTCACCCACAACATGCTGGCCGGCGCCCAGGGCATTGATCTGGTGTTGCTGGTGGTCGCGGCGGACGACGGCGTGATGCCGCAGACCCGTGAACATCTGGCGATTGTCGAACTGCTCGGCATTCCCCGCGCGTTGGTGGCGATCACCAAATGCGACCGCGCCGAGGCGGGCAGGGTGGAAGAGGTTCAGCGGCAGGTGCTGGATCTGCTTGCTCCCGGACCGTTTGCCGAGGCGCCGATCCTGACCGTGTCGAGCCTGAGCGGGCAGGGTATTGAGGCTTTGCGCGAGGTGTTGCTGCAGACGCAAAGCGAAGTGCACGAGCGCAGTCGTGACGGCGGTTTTCGTCTGGCCATCGACCGCGCGTTCAGCGTTGCCGGTGCGGGGATTGTGGTTACCGGCACGGCGTTGTCGGGCACTGTTTCAGTCGGCGACAAACTGTTGCTCGGACCTTCCGGCAAATCGGTCCGGGTTCGCGGTTTGCACGCGCAAAATCAACCCGCCGAACAGGCTTTCGCCGGGCAGCGGGTGGCGTTGAACCTCACCGGCGAACGCCTCGAACTGGCGCAGATCCATCGCGGCCAGTGGCTGCTGAGCGAATGGCTGCACGCGCCGACGCAACGGGTCGACATCGACTTTCATCTATTGCCCGGCGAACGCACCTTCGAACACTTTCACCCGGTGCATGTGCATCTCGGCACGCAGGATGTCATCGCTCGGGTGGCCCTGCTCGAAGGCCCGCGCCTGAGTCCCAGCGAGCGCATGTTTGCGCAATTGCTGATCAACGCGCCGGTGCACGCGGTGAAGGGTGATCGCCTGATCCTGCGCGACCAAAGTGCGCAACGCACCCTCGGTGGCGGTCAGGTGCTCGATCCGTTCGCCCCGGCACGGCAACGCCGCAGCCCCGAACGTCTGGCGCAACTGCGCACCTTGGCTTCTGGCGACGAACTCGAACAAGTCTTGCCCGTGCTGCTCAACTACAGCGCCGGCGGCCTGGATCCGCAACGGCTGGAGCGCCAATTCAATCGCCCGCGCTCAACCTGGTCGTTAGCGGAAAACGTCCGCCTGATCGACACCCGCCAAGGTCCGGTGCTGTTCAACGTGCAACGCTGGTCGCAACTGAAGTTCACCCTGCTGGAACAGCTCGCGCAGTTTCATGAGCAGGAGCCCGACCAGATGGGCCCCGACCGTGATCGCCTGCGGCGCTTCAGTGGTCTGGCGCTGGAGCGTGCGACGTTTGTGAGTTTGCTGGATGAATTGCTGGCGGCCGGATCGATCCAGGCGAGCGGCCCATGGCTGCATTTGCCGAATCATCAGGTGCGTCTGAATGCCGAGGACGAAAGCCTCTGGCGGCAGCTGCAACCGCTGTTCGAAAACGCCGGATTCGACCCGCCATGGGTGCGCGACGTCGCGAAAATGCTTGGCCTGGACGACGCCGTCGTACGCCTGCTACTGCGCAAACTGGCGCGGCTCGGTTTGATGCATCAAGTCGTGCGCGACCTGTTCCTGAGTGACGTGCGATTGCGCCAAATGGCGAACGTGCTACTCAAACTCGCCAAGGAAAATCCGCAGATCCAGGTGACAACCTTCCGCGATGCGCTAGGCTTGGGACGCAAACGCTGTATTCAGTACCTCGAATATTTCGACCGCGTCGGCCTGACCCGACGCCTCGGCGAATCCCGCCAGATCCGCCCCGACAACGCGCTGGCCCACGCCGACGCCCAATGAGTTAAAGGAAGGCAATCGCGCCCGGTGGCGCGGCCGGGCTTCAAACCCGGTTGGGGACGGCATCCGTTCCCGGGCAGGTTCGACTCCGGCTGCCTTCCGCCAGTTCTTGTTCAGGACGACCGCGATCCAGTGTGGGAGCGAGCCTGCTCGCGAATGCGTCGGCACTGCCGGCGCCTTACTCAGAGTCTGCCGCGAGGCCCGCTACTGCGGCAACTCCAGATTATCCATCACCCGATTCACCGCCAGTTCGCCGAGCATGATCAATTGCGCGATCCCCAATAGAGTCCTGCGCTGCGACGCGGGTATGAGATGGGCGAAGTCATGGGCGATGGTTCTGGCGGAAGCGAGGGTTTCGCTGGCATCGGCCAGCAGTTCCTCGTTTTTGAAGTCCGCGGTGACGGCGTACATCCGCCGGGTTTTGCGTGGCGGTGGGGTCGAGCCGGGTGGGCAGAGGTAGTGATCGAGGGCGCGGTCGGCGGCTTCGTGGAGTTTTTTTGAATCGAGGGATTCGTAGGGGGAGGTGAGGTCGGTTTCGGGCGGGTTTGGCGTTGGTTTGATCATGGTAAAGCTCCTTGAGAAATGGAGCCGTCAACCTTCGCTGCTAAACGAAGAGGTGGCGGCTTGTGCGCGGGTTAGCAGACCAGGCTCAAGGATCCCGGCGCACCGAAGTGCCCCATGCAAAGCCGCCATAACGTAATGGCGATACTCGCGTGCCTTGAAAATTGCCGAGCTGCTAAACCCGATCGCTGATTTGTCAGCGACCGCACCACAATAGAACTCGACCCCAAGGCGCACAAGCCGGCGGATTCTGGCGTAGCTGTAGGCAAAGGCGCAAGGAGTTGTAGCCTGTTTGGGTAACGATGAGTGTCATTTCAACGTGCGGAAGTCGCGCTGTTTAAAGCGATGGTCTACGAACCGCTAGGGAAGGTTGGCCGATTTTCCTGCAACAGTTGCCGGAGAGCAGGTGATAGCACGATATGCGCGATAGTAGCGTTTCGTTCGAAAAAACTGAGGAAAGAAGAGCCGGTTGTTAAGCATTGATATCGGAATCGTCGCGTAAAATAGACGGTTCTAGTAAAAGATCTAAAAGTTTCTTGGGTGGTTATAAAAGATGCTCTGTACGATATACGGCAGGTGTCGACAAGTAATCAGCGAATTTAGTTTTTCGACTCCAAAGAAAAAAACGTGATTCGTGATCTATTCAGCAATGCGTTGTACCGGCCGTGGTGGTTGTTGATAAAAGTGGTCCCGGCAGCGCGACGTTGGTCAAACTAAATAAGTTGAAGGCTAGAGAGATAGCAGGGTCGTGATTCGTCAAAGTAAACAATTGAATAGCCCGATGGAATAGGTTGTCGTAATTTCAGGCGACGGATTGCGAGGATAGGGGTTTAAATCATTCCGTAGATCACAAATGATTCTGGGCGGCATTAAACTGGTACACCTGTTACGTAAAGGGCGGTTTCAACATCCAGCCGGGGAAAGTTTGTCCCCGGCTGAACAATTCTATCTGTTGGCCGCCTAAGACAGGAACGGCTCAAACTTTGGCTGACACCTCTTCTTTAATACGACAAAGCCCTTATTATATATATAGAATAAAATTATCCAAAAAGCCGCTATTGGCATAAGGATGGGTGGTTCCATTCTGCGCTCCACACTCGATGTATATTTTTGAAATTTGCGGACCTGATATATCTATTTGATTAGCTTGTGCTCCTAGGGATAAGGTTTTTGTGTCTATATGGCTCCCTCCCACATCATAAAATTTAACGGCATGTGTTCCTACCATAAAGCATGAATACCAAAAGCTGATGCGAGAACAGGGGCGTTTAAGTTCAATTCTAATTCTGGCATTACCACTCCATGAAATGTTAGGGTGAAAAGCAACTTTTTCGATTTTCCCTGGATAGACAGGAACGTTGATGTTAAACACGTCCAGATGTGCACCACCGTTCGCGTCGGTTTTAAAGAACGTCATATGGTCGGTACCAATTTGTCCTCCACCATTCATAACCATTCTTGGATATTTATCAAAGTTTTCGATTATTTTCTGTAAGTGTCTTACAGTTCGTACAGGTGACTCTAGCTGCGAACCATATAAAGCTTTAGCCTTAAAATTATGCGTTGCAGTTAACCCTGTGATCGTGCGCGTCCAAGTCCCGCCTGTCGCTCTAGCTTTTCCCTGCGAGGTGGATCCATCATAAATTTCCACTTCCTGATCAATACTCGCAGTGCCGGTCAAGGTGATGGTGTTATCCGTTGTGGTGCCGTTGTTTGGAATCTCCCTCTCTGAGTCTCTCACCGAAGTGATCTCCGGTTTAAGTTCCACTAACGCCTTTACCGTATATTCCCGCAGGGGAAAGGTCGCCACCGTAGCCCCATTGGCCACCTGATCGAAGTTCACCTTGAAGGTGATCGTCAGTTCGCTGCGGTCCTTGAGCCCTCTCAACCAGGCAATAGGTGCCACCTCCGCCAAACCGTTGTCCAGGTTATGCGCCTCGCCTTGCCAGATTACTTGGTTAATAGCGTTTCCATTTTTGTCAAAGCCGTCGTAGCGCAGCCATTTGCGCTGCCCCGCGGCCTGCAACGGCCACTTCACGATGCGCAGGTGCTCGGTACCCGTGAGCTTGGTCACATCCAGTTCATTGCCAACTGCGCCATCAATGGTCGGCGTGGGCAGCTCGGCATGCTCATCCGGGATCGCCTGCACATTGAGGGCAAACTCACCCGACTTGATCGGCGAACTGTTGCGAATCACGGTGTAGAACACAGTCACCGCCTTGCCCAGGTTGAAGGCCACCACCGTGTTGGGGATGGGGATCTCCTTTTCGCCCACCGTTCCCACCGGCGCCGCGGTCGAAGTGTGCGAACCGCCGTCCGGTGTGCCGGCCGCGCCGGTCCAGGTCACGGTGATCTGGTCGGTGCTTGCCATGCCGGTGTAGTGCGGCACGACCACGGTCAGGGTGTCTTTGGCGGCGAACGGATTCAGGCTGTTGCTGCCAGCGGCTTCCTTGACCGAGGGTTTGAGCGGCGTCGCCAGGACCGTGACCGTGTAGCGCCGGGTCGGAAAGACCACCGCTTTGCTTTCATCAGTGCTGCCGTCGAAACCAACCTTGAACTCGATCCGCAGCCGGGCACCATTGGCCAATGCCTTTAGTTCGTTCACCGGAGTGTTCGGATACATGCCACTGGATTCGACTCCTGCAGGCACGCTATCACCGTTGTAGGTCGTGCTGATCGGCGTTGGGTTGCCTTCCACAAAATAACGCATCCAGAGTTTTTGCCCCTGTTTGATAAGCGACCAGGCGGCAATGCGTGTTTGGGCGTTGGCCGGCAGGGTGGTGACGTCCAGCTCGGAAGTGGTATTGGCATTGATGATTGGATTGGGCAGACGCGAGTCCTCATTCGGGATTGTCTGCACATTCAAGATGAACTCTTCAGACTTGGTCGGCGTGCCGTTGCGGATCACGGTATAGAACACAGTCACTGCCTTGCCCAGGTTGAAGGCCACCACCGTGTTGGGGATGGGGATCTCCTTTTCGCCCACCGTTCCCACCGGCGCCGCGGTCGAAGTGTGCGAACCGCCGTCCGGTGTGCCGGCCGCGCCGGTCCAGGTCACGGTGATCTGGTCGGTGCTTGCCATGCCGGTGTAGTGCGGCACGACCACGGTCAGGGTGTCTTTGGCGGCGAACGGATTCAGGCTGTTGCTGCTGGCGGCTTCCTTGATAGAAGGTTTGAGCGGCGTCGGCAAGGCCTTGATTTTGTATGTTTTCACAGGCCCGACAATCGCATCCGCTTCGACCTGACTTGAGGTCAGTGCCAGTTTGTAATGCAGCTCCAGATCTGTGTCGTGCCCCAGATCCTT
>NZ_JBSVXS010000127.1:0-14392 GCF_054070155.1 Pseudomonas sp. SDT291_1_S447 | reverse complement strand
TCAGTGAACACCCGCTTTATCGTGGTGGAACACTAGCCCTGTAGGAGCTGCCGCAGGCTGCGATCTTTTGATCTTAAACGGCGACGCCGTGAGTTTTTAGGAACGCGATGAAAGTTTCTTCGTCCATCACCTTCACACCCAGCTCATTGGCCTTGGTCAATTTGGAACCGGCACCCGGGCCCGCGACCACACAATGAGTCTTCGCCGACACGGAACCGGCAACCTTGGCGCCAAGGCTTTCCAGGTGTTCCTTGGCGACATCACGGCTCATCAATTCAACTTTGCCAGTCAGCACCCAGGTCTCGCCGGACAGCGGCAAACCTTCGACGACTTTCTTCTCGCTCTGCCAGTGCATGCCGAAATCGCGCAGTTGCTTTTCGGAGTCCTCGGCTAACTGACGATGCTGCGGAACAGCAAAAAACTCGCGAACCGAATTTGCCTGCTTCTCCGGCAAGGCCTGACGCATGTCCAGCCAGTCCGCATCCATCACCGCTTCCAGCGAGCCGAACTTGTCCGCCAGTTTCTGTGCGCCACCGGGGCCGACCGAAGGAATATGCAGCTTGTCGAGGAAGCCACCCAGCGTGGTGCTGGCGGCAAACTCGGCGCCCAGCTCACCCTGATCCTGAATCTGCAGACCATGCCCCAGCAGTTCGGTAATCACCTGCTGGTTATGCGCATCTTCAAAGAAGCTGTGAATCTCGTGCGCCACTTCCAGGCCGACATCCGGCAGGTAGGTCAGCACTTGCGGCAGCGCCTGCTGCACGCGCTCCAGCGAACCCAGCGAGCGCGCCAGCACCTTGGCGGTCTCCTCGCCGACATCGGGAATGCCCAGTGCATAGATGAAGCGCGCCAGCCCCGGCTTCTTGCTGTCTTCGATGGCCGCGAGCAGCTTGTTGCTCGACACCTCGGCAAAGCCTTCCAGATCAACGATGTCGTCAAACTTCAGCGCATACAGATCCGCCGGCGAACTGACCAGACCTTCATCGACCAGTTGCTCGACACTCTTGTCGCCCAGGCCTTCGATGTCCATCGCCCGGCGCGAGACGAAATGGATGATCGCCTGCTTCAGTTGCGCGCCACAGGCCAGACGGCCGACACAGCGATACACCGCGCCTTCGCTGACGGTTTCCTTGCCCTTGCTGCGCTTGATCAGTTGCGTACGCTCGACGTGCGAACCGCACACCGGGCAGCTCTCGGGAATCTGCACCGCGCGCGCGTTTTCCGGACGGCGATCCATGACCACTTGCACCACTTGCGGAATCACATCACCGGCACGGCGGATGATCACGGTGTCGCCAATCATCAGGCCCAGACGCGCGACTTCATCCATGTTGTGCAACGTGGCGTTGGCCACGGTGACGCCTGCCACCTTGACCGGTTTCAGACGCGCCACTGGCGTCACGGCGCCGGTGCGGCCAACCTGGAATTCCACGTCGAGCAACTCGGTGAGCTCTTCCATTGCCGGGAATTTATGTGCAATCGCCCAGCGCGGCTCACGGGCGCGGAAACCCAGTTCGCGCTGATCGGCAATGCTGTTGACCTTGAACACCACGCCGTCGATTTCGTAGGCCAGCGCGTTACGGCGCTCGCCGATGTCGCGATAATAATCCAGGCATTCGCCGATGCCTTTGGCCAGTTTCAGTTCGTGACTGATCGGCATGCCCCACTGCTGCAACTGCTTGAGGTTGCCGATGTGGGTGTCGGAAATATCGTGGGAAACCTGGCCGATGCCATAGCAGCAAAATTCCAGCGGACGGTTGGCGGTGATCTTCGAATCGAGCTGACGCAAGCTGCCGGCGGCGGCGTTGCGCGGGTTGGCGAAGGTCTTGCCACCGACTTCCAGTTGCGAGGCGTTGAGGCGCTCGAAACCGGCTTTGGACATGAACACTTCACCGCGCACTTCCAGGGTCGCCGGCCAGCCTTCGCCGTGCAGCTTCAGCGGAATGTTGCGCACGGTGCGCACGTTGACGCTGATGTCTTCACCGGTAGTGCCATCGCCGCGTGTGGCGCCGCGCACCAATACGCCGTCCTGATACAGCAGGCTGACCGCCAGGCCATCGAGTTTCGGCTCGCAGCTGTATTCCACCGCCGCGCCGCCGCCGAACAGATCGCCGGCCGGCAAATCCAGACCTTCGGTGACGCGGCGATCGAATTCGCGCATGTCGGTTTCTTCGAAGGCGTTGCCGAGGCTGAGCATCGGCACTTCGTGACGCACCTGAGTGAACGCGGTCAGCGCTACGCTGCCGACGCGCTGGGTCGGCGAGTCGCTGGTGATCAGTTCCGGGTTGGCCGCTTCCAGCGCCTTGAGCTCGTGGAACAACCGGTCGTACTCGGCATCCGGAATGCTCGGCTCGTCGAGGACGTGGTAACGGTAGTTGTGTTGATCGAGTTCAGCGCGTAGCTCGAGAATGCGGTTTTTGGCGGCGGTCATGGGGTGTTCTCTCATAAAGCAAAAGAGCAGCCGAGGCTGCTCTAATTCATCTATCTGTGGCAGCAGAAGCAAAGATCGCAGCCTTCGGCAGCTCCTACAGAAATCGCATTCCTGTAGGAGCTATCGAGTGAAACGAGGCTGCGATCTTTTGATCTTGGCCTTAGCGCTTCTGGGTCAGGGCGCGACGTTCGAATTCAACGATGCGCTGACGGTAGTGCTCAATCGTTTGTGCGGTCAGAACGCTGCGCTGGTCATCTTTCAGTTCGCCGTTCAGTTCCTGCGACAACTTGCGGGCTGCAGCCACCATCACGTCGAAGGCTTGCTTCGGATGACGCGGGCCTGGCAGGCCGAGGAAGAAGCTCACCGCCGGGGTGCTGAAATGGTCGATGTCGTCCAGATCGAAGATGCCCGGTTTGACCGCGTTGGCCATGGAGAACAGCACTTCACCGTTGCCAGCCATGCTTTCGTGGCGGTGGAAAATATCCATCTCGCCAAAACGCAGACCGCTTTCGAGAATGTTCTGCAACAGCGCCGGGCCTTTGAAGCCGGCAGCGTCGCGGCAGATCACACTGATCACCAGCACTTCTTCAGCTTGTGGCTGGTCTTTGTCGACCACCGCCGGCGAAGGCTTGCTGTCTTCGGCGAAATCGTCGTCACGGCTGCTGAAGCTCGGGCCGCCGTCCAGATCCAGGTCGAGGTTCAGGTCGCCCTGCGCCGGACCGTTGCTGCCGCGCTTGCCACGTTTCGAGCCGGATTCGCGAGGCTCGCGTGCTTCGCGGGCCGGCATGCTCACCGATGGCAGATCGTGTTCGTCCAGTTGCGGCTCTTTATGTGTATCCAGCACGCGAGCCGGGCCCAACAGCTCAGCGCTGGTGTCCTCGTCCGGCAGGTTGGACAGACTTCGGTCAAGACGGAATTTCAGTTTTCCCTTGCCGCCGCGCATACGGCGCCAGCCATCGAAAAGAATACCGGCTATCACAATGATGCCGATGACGATCAGCCACTCGCGCAGACCGATTTCCATGTAATCCCGTGCCTCTATAAAAAATGCTGAAAAATAAGGGGTTTACATTGTGCAAACCGCTTTAAAACGTGGCGCCAACTCTATGTTCTGACAGGCGTTTTGCCCACGTATACGAAAAATTGACATTAAACTAGCACGACCAAAGACAACTTTACACCGTCTGTCTCATTGGCTTGCGCGAATATGTCGATTGGCCAGCAAGTCGAACCCGGTAAAAAAGTCCTACAACCCTCAATTACCTTTCCGACACCACGCTGGCTCAGGCGTCCACCATCGCCATCGCCTCCTCGACATCCACGGCTACCAGTCGCGAACAACCCGGTTCATGCATCGTCACGCCCATCAACTGCTCGGCCATTTCCATGGCGATCTTGTTGTGGGTGATATAGATGAACTGCACGGTCTGCGACATCTCTTTGACCAAGCGTGCGTAGCGTCCAACGTTAGCGTCATCCAGTGGCGCGTCAACCTCATCGAGCATGCAGAACGGCGCCGGGTTCAATTTGAAGATGGCAAAAACCAGTGCCAGCGCGGTCAGGGCTTTTTCCCCACCGGAGAGCAAATGGATGGTGCTGTTCTTCTTCCCTGGCGGCTGCGCCATGATCGTTACCCCTGTATCGAGTAGATCTTCGCCCGTCAGTTCCAAATACGCCCGTCCACCACCGAAAACTTTTGGAAAAAGTGCCTGTAAACCGCCATTGATCTGATCAAAGGTATCTTTGAAGCGGTTACGGGTTTCCTTGTCGATCTTGCGAATAACGTTCTCAAGGGTCTCCAGCGCTTCGACCAGATCGGCGTCCTGCGCATCCAGATAACGTTTACGCTCGGATTGTTGCGTGTATTCGTCGATGGCGGCGAGGTTGATCGCACCCAGGCGCTGAATCCGCGCATTGATGCGTTCGAGTTCTTCTTCGGCTTCGCGTTCACTGGCTTGCGCGGTTAATGTCGCGAGCACGCCGTTGAGATCGTAGCCGTCTTCCAGCAATTGATCCTGCAAAGCCTTGCGGCGCACGGTCAGGGCTTGCCATTCCATGCGTTGCTGTTCGAGCTGGCCACGAATCAACTGCGATTGCTGCTCGGCCTGAGTCCGGCGTTTTTCCGCGTCGCGCAGTTCGCGATCGGCGTCTTCGAGGGCGATCTGCGCGGTCTTCAGCTCTACGTCGACGGTCATGCGCTTATCGAGCAACTCTTCGAGTTTCAGGCGCAGCTCTTCCAGCGGCGCCTCGCCCTCCTCCAGATTCAGACTCAACTGTTCGCGCTTTTCGGTCAGGCGCTCGGCCTGCATTTCCAGACGCTCGAGCGCCTGACGCGTGGAGTCGTGCTGCGCGCGCAACGAGCCGAGACGCACGGCCAATTGATGCGCGTGATCCTTGTGCTGCCGCGCTTCCTGACGCACGCGATCAAGGCGCTCGCGCAGGCTGTCGCGCTGGGCCAGCAGTAATTCACGCTGCTCGGTGTCGAGCGCCATGGCATCCAGCGCTTCCTGCAATTGCATGCGCGCTTCGCCGATCTGTTCGTGCTCGAGTTCGCGTTGTTCGCCGAGCTCGACCAGCTCTTCATCAAGACGGGTACGACGCAACGTCAACTGTTCGGCCTTGGCTTTGCCAGCGGACAGCTGCGCTTTCAATTCGCCCTGCTGGCGCGCTTCGTCTTGCAGCAAACGGCGCAAATGTTCACGGCCATTTTCCTGCTGACGCTGTTGCGCGCGCAGGGTTTGCAGACGAGTTTCCATGGCCTCGACCGTGGCCTCTTTTTCTTCCCGCTCGAGGTGCAGCGCTTCGATTTCCTGACCACGGGCGAGCATGCCGCTCTCTGCTTCGCTGGCCCGGCGTACGCGCAAGAAGTGCCGGCCGACCCAGTAACCGTCGCGGCTGATCAGGCTCTCGCCGGCGCTCAATTGCCCGCGCAAGGCCAGCGCCTGCTCAAGGCCGTCGACCGGTTTGACCTGACCGAGCCACGGCGACAGATCGATCTGCGCGTCGACCTTATCGAGCAAGCTGCCGGCGACGCGCACGCCATCGCTGGCCGGGCTGAGCAGGCGCAAGTCGCCTTGGGTGAAACCGGATAAATCGAAGCCGCTGAAGTCGTCGACCAGCACCGCTTGCAGATCGGCGCCGAGCACGGTTTCCACCGCCAGTTCCCAACCGGCCTCGACCTTCAGGCCTTCGGCCAGACGCGGACGCTCGGCGAGGTTGTGCTCCTTCAGCCATTCGGCGGTGCCGGTGCCCGGATCGAGCGCGGCTTGCTGCAAGGCTTCAAGGGACGCAAGGCGACCGTTGAGACGCTGCAAATCGCCCTGCGCCTGTTGCTGTGCAGTCAGCGCTTGCTGCAATTCCTGACGCAGTTGTTCGAGTTTTTCGACCTGTGCTTCTTCGCTGGTCTGCAAATCTTCGAGGGTCGCTTCGGACTCGGCGAGCTGCTCGTTGAGTTCCATGATCGCCGCGTCTTCCGGGTCAGCCGAGAGCAACGCGCGCTCTTCGCCGAGACGCTTTTGCCGGTCAGCGAGGCGCTCCATGCTGGTTTCCAGCTGCTGGATGCGCGACTGCTGCACTTCGGCCTGACGGCGCGGCTCGGCGGCGGTCAGGTTGAAGGCGTCCCACTGTTCCTGCCAGCCGTGCATGACGGACTCGGAATCTTCCAGCGCAGCGGCGGCTTCTTCGGCGGCAGCGCTGGTGACTTCCTGCTCGGGGGTGAGCATGTCCAGCTCTTCGCCGAGGGTCAGCAGCAAGGTGCGGTCGTGGCCCAGGTGCGATTCGGTTTCAAGGCGTGCGCGTTCGGCTTCTTTCAAATCGTCCTGCAACTGACGCAAACGTTGCTGGCCGTGCTGGATGCTCTGCTCGACCCGGGCGATGTCGCCGCCAACCGAATAGAAGCGCCCTTGCACCAGATTGAAGCGTTCAGACAGATCATGGTGACCGTCACGCAGGCGTTCGATGGCCGCGTCGGCATTGCGCTGTTCGGCGACCAGCGCTTCGAAACTGATTTCCTGGGTGCCGATGATCGACTCGCGCTGGCCAACCTGATCGTTGAGATCCTGCCAGCGCAGGGCCGACAGTTGCGCCTTGAGCTGGCGTTCTTCGGCTTTGAGTTCCTGATACTTCTTGGCGGCCTCGGCCTGGCGGTGCAGGCGTTCGAGCTGACGCTCGAGCTCATCGCGCAGGTCGGTCAGACGGGCGAGGTTTTCGTGGGTGCGGCGGATACGGTTTTCGGTCTCGCGGCGGCGCTCTTTATATTTCGAGATGCCGGCGGCTTCTTCGATGAAATTACGCAGGTCTTCGGGCTTGGATTCGATCAGCTTGGAGATCATCCCCTGCTCGATGATCGAATAGCTGCGCGGGCCCAGACCGGTGCCGAGGAAGATATCGGTGATATCGCGACGCCGGCACTTGGTGCCGTTGAGGTAATACGTGGTCTGGCTGTCGCGAGTGACTTTGCGGCGAATCGAAATCTCGGCGTAGGCCGCGTACTCGCCCAGCAGCGTGCCGTCGGAGTTATCGAAGACGAGCTCGATGCTCGCTTGGCTCACCGGTTTGCGGCTGGTCGAGCCGTTGAAGATGACGTCGGTCATCGACTCGCCACGCAGGTTCTTCGCCGAACTCTCGCCCATCACCCAGCGTACGGCGTCGATGATGTTCGACTTGCCGCAACCGTTCGGCCCGACGACTGCCGCCATGTTACTGGGGAAGTTCACCGTGGTCGGGTCGACGAAGGATTTGAATCCCGCCAGTTTGATGCACTTGAGCCGCACGCTTAGGCAACCGTCAGCGCGGAGACCACCAGATCGCAGCTGCGCTGGGCATACGCCGTCAGCACGATGCGGATCTGCGGCAAATCACGGGCAAGCACGGCGGCGAGCAGGCGTTCGAACAGTTCGAGGAACTCGCTCATTGAAGCCTTGCGCTGTTCGAGGGCGAGGAAATAGGCGCGGCTCATCGCCGGCTGGAGGTTCTCGACGGTCTCTTGCAGGTACGGATTGTTGGCGAACGGATAGGCGGCGCGCATCACGCTGAAGCTGTCGTCGACGAAGCTGCGGATGTCCTGACGCTCGTAGCTGGCAGTCAGGCGCTGCTGGATCTGCACGAACGGCGCCATGTCCGACTGCACTTGCCAGCCATTGGCCACTGAATTGCCGAGCAGGATGTACAACTCGCTCATCAGCGTGCACAGGCTCTGCACTTTGTGCGGCGTCAGCTCGGTGACGTGCGCACCACGACGCGGCAGGATCGCGATCAGGTGACGGCGTTCGAGGATCAGCAAGGCTTCGCGGACCGAGCCGCGGCTGACATTGAGGGCCAGCGTGACCTTCTGTTCCTGGATGCGCTCTCCCGGCTTCATTTCGCCACGAATGATGCGTTCGGCGAGGTGGTGAGCGATTTGCTCGGCGAGGCTGTCCGGCGCCTTGAACGTCATGGTTGTCCTTCAAACTCTATCGATCTGCACAAGCGGCGCAGTGTAGCGCAAATGCACGGTCATGGCGGAGTGCCCACTCAGCGGTTTTTGGCACGATTCCCGCAAAAAAGCAGGGTGACCGATGAAGGTCAATAATGAATAGACACGTTGTTGATCGACGAAATGCTTTTTCCTGACCTTTAAGTCAGAAAACAATTGACCGAAAAGTCAGACCTGCTAAATTCGGTTCACGTCGGTTAACAACAATAATGAGTCTGCGAGGCCTTCCGTGATCCAGTTTTTACTTAACCAGGAACTCCGTAGCGAGCACGCCCTGGACCCGAATCTGACTGTGCTCAATTACCTGCGTGAACACGTGGGCAAGTCCGGCACCAAAGAAGGTTGCGCCAGCGGTGACTGCGGCGCCTGCACCGTGGTGGTCGGCGAGTTGCAAACGGATGACGCTGGCCGCGAACACATTCGCTATCGCAGCCTCAACTCGTGCCTGACCTTTGTTTCGTCGCTGCACGGCAAACAACTGATCAGCGTCGAAGACCTCAAACACCAAGGCGAACTGCACAGCGTGCAGAAAGCCATGGTCGAGTGCCATGGCTCGCAGTGCGGTTTCTGCACCCCCGGTTTCGTCATGTCGCTGTTCGCCCTGCAAAAGAACAGCGATGCACCGGATCAGGCCAAGGCCCACGAAGCGCTGGCCGGCAATCTCTGTCGTTGCACTGGCTACCGGCCGATTCTGGCGGCTGCCGAGCAATCCTGCTGCGGCAAGCAAGCGGATCAGTTCGATGCCCGCGAAGCGGAGACCATCGCCCGCCTCAAAGCCATCGCCCCGACCGATATCGGCGAACTCAACAGCGGCGACAAGCGCTGCCTGGTGCCGCTGACCGTTGCTGATCTGGCCGACCTCTACGACGCTTATCCACAAGCACGCCTGCTCGCCGGCGGCACCGACTTGGCACTGGAAGTCACCCAGTTCCACCGCACCCTGCCGGTGATGATCTACGTCGGCAACGTCGCGGAAATGAAGCGCATCGACACCTTCGAAGACCGCATCGAAATCGGCGCCGCCACCGCCCTCTCCGACTGCTACGAAGCGTTGAACGCCGAGTACCCGGACTTCGGCGAACTGCTGCACCGCTTCGCCTCGCTGCAAATCCGCAACCAGGGCACCCTCGGCGGCAACATCGGCAACGCTTCGCCGATTGGTGACTCGCCACCGCTGCTGATCGCCCTCGGCGCGCAGGTGGTGCTGTGCAAAGGCGAAACCCGCCGCACCCTGAACCTCGATGACTACTTCATCGATTACAAAGTCACTGCTCGTCAGGAAAGTGAATTCATCGAGAAGATCATCGTCCCGCGCGCCAGCGCCGAACAACTGTTCCGCGCCTACAAAGTCTCCAAGCGTCTGGACGATGACATCTCTGCCGTCTGCGCCGCCTTCAACCTGCGCGTCGAAAATGGCGTGATCACCGATGCACGCATGGCCTTCGGCGGCATGGCTGCGATTCCGAAACGCGCCGCCCATTGCGAAGTCGCGCTGATTGGTGCGCCGTTCAACAACGCTGTGGTAGAACGTGCCTGCGCCGCACTGGCCGAAGATTTCACCCCGCTCTCGGACTTCCGCGCCAGCAAGGAATATCGCCTGCTCAGCGCGCAGAACCTGCTGCGCAAATACTTCATCGAACTGCAAACACCGCACATCGAGACTCGGGTGACCGCTTATGTCTAACCATCACGGCGTAGAGAAAACCCAGGCTGAACTGGCTGAACTGTTCGCCAAGGACCTGACCACAGGTGTCGGCCGCAGCGTCAAGCACGACAGCGCCACCAAGCACGTGTCTGGTGAAGCGCAGTACATCGATGACCGTCTGGAATTTCCGAACCAGTTGCACCTGTACGCACGTATGTCGGACCGCGCCCACGCGAAGATCATCAGCATCGACACCTCGCCGTGCTACGCCTTCGACGGCGTGCGCATCGCCATCACCCACGAAGACGTGCCAGGCCTGAAAGACATCGGCCCGTTGATGCCGGGCGACCCGCTGCTGGCCATCGATGATGTGCAATTCGTTGGTCAACCGGTGCTCGCCGTTGCCGCAAAAGATCTGGAAACCGCGCGCAAAGCCGCGATGGCGGCGATCATCGAATACGAAGATCTCGAACCCGTGCTCGACGTGGTTGAAGCGCTGCGCAAACGCCACTTCGTGCTCGACAGCCACACCCATCAACGTGGTGATTCGGCCGGTGCATTGGCCACGGCTGAACACCGCATTCAAGGCACGCTGCACATAGGCGGTCAGGAACACTTTTATCTGGAGACGCAAATCTCCTCGGTGATGCCGACCGAAGACGGCGGCATGATCGTTTACTGCTCGACGCAGAACCCGACCGAAGTGCAAAAACTGGTCGCCGAAGTGCTCGACGTGTCGATGAACAAAATCGTCGTCGACATGCGCCGCATGGGCGGTGGTTTCGGTGGCAAGGAAACTCAGGCGGCCAGCCCGGCCTGCCTGTGCGCGGTGGTTGCGCACCTCACCGGCCAGCCAACGAAGATGCGCCTGCCGCGCGTCGAAGACATGCTGATGACCGGCAAGCGTCACCCGTTCTACGTCGAATACGATGTCGGCTTCGACAGCACCGGGCGCCTGCACGGGATCAACATGGACCTGGCCGGCAACTGCGGCTGTTCGCCGGACCTGTCCGCGTCGATCGTTGACCGGGCGATGTTCCACTCGGACAACTCGTACTACCTGGGCGACGCGACCATCAACGGTCACCGCTGCAAGACCAACACCGCGTCGAACACCGCTTACCGTGGTTTCGGTGGCCCGCAAGGCATGGTCGCGATCGAAGAAGTGATGGACGCGATTGCCCGTCACCTGCAACTCGACCCGCTCGCGGTGCGCAAGGCCAACTACTACGGCAAGACCGAGCGTAACGTCACCCACTACTACCAGACCGTCGAGCACAACATGCTCGAAGAGATGACCGCCGAACTGGAAGAAAGCAGCCAGTATCACGAACGCCGCGAAGCGATCCGTCGCTACAACGCCAACAGCCCGATCCTGAAAAAAGGTCTGGCGCTGACCCCGGTGAAATTCGGTATTTCCTTCACCGCCAGCTTCTTGAACCAGGCCGGTGCGCTGATCCACATCTACACCGACGGCAGCATCCACCTGAACCACGGCGGCACGGAAATGGGCCAGGGCCTGAACACCAAAGTCGCGCAGGTCGTGGCCGAAGTGTTCCAGGTCGAAATCGACCGCGTGCAGATCACCGCGACCAACACCGACAAAGTGCCGAACACCTCGCCGACCGCCGCCTCCAGCGGTGCTGACCTGAACGGCAAAGCGGCGCAGAACGCGGCGGAAATCATCAAGAAACGTCTGGTCGAATTCGCTGCACGTCACTTCAAAGTCACAGAAGAAGACGTTGAATTCCACAACGGCCACGTGCGCGTTCGCGACCACATCCTGACCTTTGAAGCGCTGATCCAGCAGGCGTATTTCAATCAGGTGTCGCTATCGAGCACCGGGTTCTACAAGACCCCGAAGATCTACTACGACCGCAGCCAGGCGCGTGGTCGTCCGTTCTACTACTTTGCCTTTGGCGCGGCGTGCTGCGAGGTGATCGTCGACACCCTGACCGGCGAGTACAAGATGCTGCGCACCGACATCCTGCACGACGTCGGCGCCTCGCTGAACCCGTCCATCGACATCGGTCAGGTCGAGGGTGGTTTCATTCAAGGCATGGGTTGGCTGACCATGGAAGAGCTGGTCTGGAACAACAAAGGCAAGCTGATGACCAACGGCCCGGCCAGCTACAAGATCCCGGCCGTGGCGGACATGCCGCTGGACCTGCGGGTGAAGCTGGTGGAAAACCGCAAGAACCCGGAAGACACGGTGTTCCATTCCAAGGCTGTCGGTGAACCGCCGTTCATGCTCGGGATTGCTTCGTGGTGTGCGATCAAGGATGCGGTGGCGAGCCTCGCTGATTACAAGCAGCAGCCGCAGATCGATGCGCCGGCGACACCGGAGCGGGTGTTGTGGGGTTGCGAGCAGATGCGGCAGTTGAAAGCGGTGAAAGCCGTCGAAGCTGAAACCGAGTTGGCTCCGCTCTAGGACCGAGGCGCGGCTATCGCGAGCAGGCTCACTCCTACAGGGGAATGCATTCCAAATGTGGGAGCGAGCCTGCTCGCGAAGAGGCCCGAACAGACAACGATGTTGTAGGGGTGACATATGTACAACTGGATCGACGCCCTCGCCGACCTGCAGAACCAGGGCGAACCCTGTGTGCTGGTGACGATCATCGAAGAACTCGGCTCGACGCCACGCAACGCCGGTTCGAAAATGGTCATCAGCGCCAATCAGAGCTTCGACACCATCGGTGGCGGGCATCTGGAATACAAAGCCATGCAGATCGCCCGCGATATGCTCGCCAGCGGTAAGCAGGACACCCATCTGGAGCGCTTCAGCCTCGGCGCCAGCCTGGGCCAGTGCTGCGGCGGCGCCACCGTGTTGCTGTTCGAACCGATGGGCCAGGTGCAGGCGCAGATCGCTGTGTTCGGTGCCGGCCACGTTGGCCGCGCCCTCGTGCCGCTGCTCGCCAGCCTGCCCTGCCGGGTGCGCTGGATCGATTCGCGCGAGTCCGAATTCCCCGAACAGATCCCGCACGGCGTGCGTAAAATCGTCGCCGAAGAGCCTGTGGATGAAATCGATGAGCTGCCCGCCGGCAGTTACTGCATCGTCATGACCCACAACCATCAGCTCGACCTTGAACTCACTGCCGCGATCCTCAAGCGCAACGACTTCGCCTACTTCGGCCTGATCGGTTCGAAGACCAAACGCGTGAAGTTCGAACACCGTTTGCGCGATCGCGGTTTCGACAGCAGCGTCGTGCAACGCATGCGCTGCCCGATGGGCATCGGCGAAGTCAAAGGCAAACTGCCTGTGGAAATCGCCATCTCCATCGCCGGCGAAATCATCGCCACCTACAACGCCAACTTCGGCCAGCAGACTGCCAGCGCCGAACCGATTGCCAAACTGCTGCCGGTTTCGCGGCGCAGTCAGGCGACCAAACTCAAAGCCTCAAACTGATTAGAGAACCCTCATGCCTCTGACTCGCAAAGCCTACCGCGCCGCCATCCTGCACAGCATCGCCGACCCCGCCGAAGTCGGGATCGAAGCCTCCTACGAATATTTCGAGGACGGCCTGCTGGTGGTCGATGGCGGCAAGATCAGCGCCCTCGGCCACGCCAGTGATTTGCTGCCGACCCTGCCGGCGGACATCGAAATCGAGCACTATCAGGATGCGTTGATCACCCCGGGCTTCATCGACACCCACATTCACTTTCCGCAAACCGGCATGGTCGGTGCTTACGGCGAGCAACTGCTCGACTGGCTGAACACCTACACCTTCCCGTGCGAAAGCCAGTTCGGCGACAAGGCCCACGCCGACGAAGTCGCTGACATTTTCATCAAGGAACTGCTGCGCAACGGCACCACCACCGCGCTGGTGTTCGGCAGCGTGCACCCGCAGTCGGTGAACTCGTTGTTCGAAGCGGCCGAGAAGCTCGACCTGCGCATGATCGCCGGCAAGGTGATGATGGACCGCAACGCCCCGGACTATCTGACTGATACCGCCGAATCGAGCTACGTCGAGAGCAAGGCGCTGATCGAGCGCTGGCACGGCAAGGGTCGCCTGCACTACGCGGTCACCCCGCGCTTCGCACCGACCAGCACCCCGGAACAACTGACCCTCGCTGGCCAACTGCTGACTGAATACCCGGATCTGTACATGCAGACCCACATCAGCGAGAACCTCAAGGAAATCGAGTGGGTCAAGGAGCTGTTCCCGGAGCGCAAGGGCTACCTCGACGTTTACGATCACTACCAACTGCTCGGCGAGCGCTCGGTATTCGCCCACGGTGTGCACCTGTGCGACGACGAATGTGCGCGTCTGGCAGAAACCGGTTCGGCGATTTCGTTCTGCCCGACTTCGAACTTCTTCTTGGGTAGCGGCTTGTTCAACCTGCCGATGGCCGAGAAGCACAAACTCAATGTCGGTCTGGGCACTGACGTCGGTGGCGGTACCAGTTTCTCGCTGCTGCAGACGCTGAACGAAGCGTACAAAGTGATGCAGTTGCAAGGTGCGCGACTGAGCCCGTTCAAGTCGCTGTACCTGGCGACGCTGGGTGGCGCACGAGCGCTGCGCCTGGAAGACAAGATCGGCAACCTGCAACCGGGTTCCGACGCTGACTTCCTGGTGCTGGATTACAACGCCACACCGCTGCTGAGCTACCGCTTGAAGCAGGCCAACAACATTGCCGAGACGTTGTTTGTGTTGATGACGCTGGGCGATGACCGCACGGTGCAGCAGACGTATGCGGCGGGTGCTTTGGTGCATCAGCGCTGAGTTTTCACAGGCACAAAAAAATCCCCCGGAGGTGTTCAGCCCCGGGGGATTTTTTGTTGCCTGTCAGATCGCCTTCGCGAGCAAGCTCGCTCCCACATGGGAATGCATTTCAAATGTGG
>NZ_JBSVXS010000126.1:0-14910 GCF_054070155.1 Pseudomonas sp. SDT291_1_S447 | reverse complement strand
CTTCCAGTGACATCAATGTTGGCTGGAAGACCGCTATCGCGAGCAGGCTCACTCCTACATTGGATTCGGGTATGTTCAGGTTTTTTGCGCGGCCTTGAGGCATTTGAGGTCGTTGAAGTCTTTGCGTACCCCTTCGATCTTCTTCAACAACCGCTGACGCTGTTGCGGCGTACTTTCGGCCATCAAGTCCACCGCCAGCGAGCGTCCCTGCGCTTCAGTATCGGCGAAGGCCTTGCGGTAATCCGCTGTCCACAAACTCTCGCGATTGACCAGAAGCGTCTCGATTCTCTGTGGGAATTCGGGACTTTTGCGTTGTGCGACGGCGGCACTGAATTGCTTCTGCCAATGGGCGCGGTTGGCGATCCATTGGGTGTACTGATCGCCCAACGCGGCCGACCACGCCATTACCCGCTGTTCTTGAGTGGCGCTCAATGGCCCCAGCCAGTCGTTCAGACGTTTGACCATTCGCGCGCCGCGCTCGGCAATTTGCTGATCAAGCGGTGGTTTGAGGTATTCCTGCTGACGCTTGCGCAGATCCTTGGCAAACGCGTCATTCATCTCGGCGACCTGTTTGTCATCCAGCCCTTGCAGCAACTCGATCGCCGACGGGGTGATCTCTCGAGCGGTTTCGGCAATGGCCTGCTTGGCTTCCGTAGTGCGCGCCTGCAACGCGACATCGGTGATCTGATTGGTCTCGACCATTGTCTGTAGACGATCGAGCCAATCCAGATAACCCGGCAGTTGCGTGGTGCAATGCCAGTTCAAGTGATCCTTGAGCCGTTCGTTGAACCAGTCTTTCTGCTCGCCGTTCATGTCCAGGTAATCGCCGAGCGTCCACGGAATAATGACGTCGAGATTGCGGTAGGCCAGGCCGACACGGCTGCAGGCGCCGAGGGCGAGGGTAAAGATCAGTAGCGCGGCGATGTGTTTGAACCAGCGAGACATGGGCGAATCCTTGCGTGAGCCTGGCTTCGAGGGACTGATTCCTATGTGAACGCAGAATGAACCCGGCAGTTCAGCCGATCAATAGAACGCGCGCGCAGCCTTGAGGGTGACGAGGCCGTCGCACTCGCTGTTGTGCCCGGAGTAGGCCGAACAATCGCTGCCGCTGAGACTGGAGTTGCTGTAGATCAGATCGAGATCGACGCCCATGAACGGTCGGGACAATTTCACCGACCAGTCGGTAAAACTGCTGACATAACCACCGTCGACGGCGACGGGCGTGTTCAGTTGGTGGGTGGTGTATTTCATGCTGACGCCGATGCCGAATGGCTGGTTGCCGCCAAGATCGGCAAACAAGGTGTTGTTCTGTTTGTCCGGATCGTTGCTGAAGGCCACACCGAAACGGCTGCCGAGCAAGGTCAGGCCACCGAACAGCTCTTGGCTGTCGAGGGTGTCTACCTTGGGATAGCTGTAGTGGATCATGCCGACTTCGTAGCCGAGGGTCTGATCGAAAGGCTGTTTAAAGCCGACGTAGGAATCGATTTCGAGGTTCTTGCCCGGGGAGATGCCCATACTCGGTGCGTACTGGCCGATATAGAGGCCGCTGTCGTGGCTAAGGTCGAGGCCGCCGTGAAAGGAACCGACTGCCGCTGGTTTGACCAGACCCTGGGCCATGCTGCGTGTGGGCGTTGTGCCGAGTTTGAGGTCGAAGTCGCCGAGTTCACGCTGGAAAATCTGCGCGTGCGCGGTCGCACTGGCCAATAGGCCTACGAGTAATAAACGGGATGTTTTGCGCATGCGTCACTCCATGAACAGCGAGGGCAGGGCGGCGGGCCTGCTGAAACGCTTGATCTAGACGCGTGCAAGGATACCGGCGAATGCTCGGCATTGAAGGCCGTTCGTCGATTTACAAGGATTTTTGTTTAAAAAGGGAGGGATGTTGCGCGGTGCCAGTCCAGACGCTTCGAAGCTCAAAGCGCCTCTGGACGGGTGTAAAACCGGGTATTACTTCTTGCCCAGGCTGATCTGCTTGGACGGGCCGAATGTCTGGCCACTGACGCCTTTGGCAATTTGCTGAATCTCGCCGCCAGACTTGAGGAACGCTGCGATCTGATCGTTGATCGATTCGCTGGTTTCAACGGCTGGAGCTGGCTTTGCTTTGCTGGTGGATGCTTTTACACGCATGGCGGCCATTAACCTGTAGAAAAGTAACTCGGCCAGGCATCGTACAGGAATAACTTGACAATTGCTTGGTAAATATCCCCCGGAATAACCCAGCGCAGTGCTGCATTATTCTCGATTGAATATTCGATATATCCGGCTAACCTGCTGTTTTAAATAAGAACATTTGAGCTGGGCGGCATTCAAATACTCAACCGCGAGCGGTGCTGCCTGCCAGACGAGCGGCACCTCAGCACAGCCGCACACAAGGAAAATCAAAGCGTTTCGCAGAATTCCGACGCGTGCGGATCTGCCGCCCGACGGCCAGCACAAAAACGGGTAGAATGCCGCCCACGCAATGAGGGTTTCGGAAAATGGCTTTAGTCGGGCGTTACAACAGTTTGCAAGTGGTTAAACACACTAACTTCGGTTTATATCTGGACGGCGGTGCTGACGGCGAGATTCTTTTGCCTAATCGTTATATCCCGAAAGATATTCCGACCGAAGATGAAGATTGGCTCAACGTTTTTGTTTATCTGGACAGCGAAGACAAACTTCTCGCTACTACGGAAAAACCAAAAGTTCAGGTCGGCGAATTTGCCAGTCTGAAAGTCGTTGAAGTCAACAGCATCGGTGTGTTCCTCGATTGGGGGCTGCCAAAGGATCTGTTGCTGCCGTATTCCGAAGAAAAGCGCCAGATGACCGCCGGCGAATACTGCGTGGTGCACGTCTATCTCGACAAGCACACCCGCCGTATCACCGCCACTGCGCGTCTGGATCGCTACCTCGACAAGACCCCGGCCAACTACAGCCCGGGCCAGGAAGTTGATCTGCTGGTTGCCGAAGCCACCGACATGGGCTTCAAGGCGATCATCAACAACAAGCACTGGGGTTTGATCCACAAGAACGAAATCTTCAAGTTCATGCGCGCCGGCATGATCGAGAAGGGCTACATCAAGGAAGTCCGTGCCGACGGCAAGATCGCCCTGAGCCTGCAACCGGTTGGCCAGGAAGCAGCGAGCAGCCTGAACTCGAAGATCCTCGCCAAGTTGCGCGACAACAGCGGTACACTGCCGGTCAGCGACAAGAGCGATCCGGCGTTGATCAGCAGCCTGTTCGGCGTCAGCAAAGGCAACTTCAAGAAGGCCATTGGTGCGCTGTACAAGGAAGGCAAGATCGTCATTCATGCTGATCGCATTGAACTAACCTGAGCCTTGGGTGGCCCATGTTGCATGGGGCACACACGAGGTCGGGTCGATGAAAAAAACGCTGATTGCCTACGTTGTCACGCTGGTGACGTTTCTGTTGCTCGACGGTATATGGCTCGGCCTGTTGATGGCGCCGACCTATCGCGAACTGCTCGGCCCGCTGATGCTCGAAAAACCGCTGCTGGTTCCGGCAGCGGTTTTTTATTGCCTGTATGTTTTTGGCTGCGTGTTGTTTGTGGTGTTGCCAGCAGCGACCTGGCAGTGGGCGGCGAAGCGGGGCGCATTGTTAGGGCTGGTAGCTTACGGCACGTATGACCTGACCAATTGGGCGACGTTGCGTGGCTGGTCGGTGCAGGTGACGCTGATGGATTGGGCGTGGGGGACGTTTGCCACTGCTGTGGCTTGTAGCGTCGGGTTTTTGTTGGCGAGGCGGTTTGGCAAGGTCTGATCCGATATGTAGGGAAGCAATGCCGGCCTCTTCGCCAGCAGCCGACAGCCATTCACCACTGGCGCCACTGAAGCACTAAATGTCTTTTCCAGACGCCTTTTTTCCGCCCGACTGATTGATAATCTCCAGCACTGTTTTCTGACCATTGGATGGCCTGCCATGTTGTGTGTGTTCGAGGTGTTGCGGTGAGTGTCGAGCGGCGCAATGCCGACAGTTTTGCCCTGCAAGTGATGATCGGCCTCTGCCTGATCTGGGGCGTGCAACAGGTGATGATCAAGTGGGCCGCAGCGGACATCGCGCCGGTGATGCAGGCGGCGGGACGCTCAGGGATTTCCGCGTTGCTGGTCGGCTTGCTGATCTGCTGGAAGGGCGGTTGGGATCAGGTCGGCAACACCTGGCGCGGTGGCCTGCTGGCCGGTGCGCTGTTCGGTCTGGAGTTCTTCTTCATCGCCGAAGGCCTGCAACTGACCACCGCCGCACATATGTCGGTGTTCCTCTACACCGCGCCGATTTTCACCGCGCTGGGCGTGCATTTTCTGTTGGCCAGTGAGCGCCTGCGACCGTTGCAGTGGCTGGGCATTCTGCTTGCATTTATCGGCATTGCGATTGCCTTTGCTGGCGGCGTGTCATGGGACAACCTTGACCGGCGCATGCTGCTCGGCGATGCCTTTGGCGTGCTGGCCGGTGCCTGTTGGGGCGCGACCACCGTGGTGGTGCGCGCCTCGCGTCTGTCGGAAGCACCGGTGACGCTGACCCTGTTCTATCAACTGATCGTCGGCTTCTTCGGCCTGCTCTTGATCGCGCTGTTCAGCGGTCAGATCACCCACGTCAGCCTGACCACCGTGGCGGTAGCCAGCGTGTTGTTCCAGGGCCTGGTGGTGTCGTTCTTCAGTTACCTGATCTGGTTCTGGCTGCTGCGTCGGTATCTGGCAGCCAACCTTGCGGTGTTTTCGTTCATGACGCCGTTGTTCGGCGTGACCTTCGGCGTGCTGCTGCTCGGCGAACAATTGAGCGTGAACTTCGTCATCGGCGCCGTGCTGGTGCTGCTCGGCATCACATTTGTCAGCGCCGAGCAGTGGCTGCGTCGGCGTTTGCGCAGGGCGCTTGGCCAGCGCTAGTCGACTGCATCGCCAGGCCGCCAGCGATCAGCAAGCCGCTGCCGGCGATTACCAGTGCCGGATGCAGGCCGCCGCTGAAATGGCTGCTCAGCGCCGCCAGTAACGGGCCGCTGAGTTGGCCGACGGCAAAGCAGGCGGTGAGCATCCCGGCGTTGCGCTGGGTGGCGTGCGGCGCCAATTCCCGCGAGCGCTGCATGACCAGTTGCATGCAGGCGAGGAATGGCGTGCCGCACAGGATCACCCCCAGCGCGAGCCCAATGCCGCTGCCCAGCAGGCAAGCGAACACACCGGCCGCTTGCAGGCACAAAGTCGCCATCAACCAGTGCCGTGTAGTTTCAGGATCATGCCGACGCAAGCTCACCAGCACCACACCGATCGCAGCACCCAAACCAAAGCACGGCCAGAACAAATCGGCCTGCCACTGCCCGTGGAACTGCGCATTGGCCATTTGCGACAGGAAGGTCGCCGGAATGATGTACCCAACGCCGTAAAGCGCATAAATCAAGGCCAGCCGTCCGATGCCCCGATTCGATGGACTGACTGGCGCTGCAACCATCGTCGCCGTTGCGACAGGCGTTGGCAGCAGTCGCCAGACCCCCAGCATCATCACCAACGCAGCCGCTGCATAAATCAGCCACAACGTTGCGGACGTCTGATTCAGCAGATGTGAGACCAGCGCCAACAACCCTGTCAGAAAGATCCCCAGCCCCGGTCCGGCAAACACCAGTGCGCCTAATCTCGGACGACCTGCTGCTGCCGCCAATGGTTGACTCAACGAAGTGATCATCACCAGCACCCAGGCACTCGCCACCCCGGTGCCGAAGCGCAGCAGCAAGTGCGACCAGAAGCCATTGGCCCAGAACGACGCCAGCGTCAGCAGCACGCACAACCACAGGCCGCCATGCAGGCGCCGCTGAACTTGCTGCGGGCGATGCGCAAACATCGCATCCACCGCGCCGAGCAGGTAGCCGAGGTAGTTGGCCGCCGCAATCAGACCGGCGGCCGTCAGGTCGATCTGCCCTTCGCTGAGCAGGTGTGGCATTTGCGGGGTGAGGGCGAAACGCCCGATGCCCATGGCCATCATCAGGGCCACGAAGCAGGCGGATAAGCGAATCAGGGGCGACATGGTCGGGATTCCTTTGAAGGATCAATGACCGTCAGGCTAGGACTGATTGACTTTCTTTAAAATTGAATAATAGTGAGTAACTTGTTCTGTTCTGGAGAAAGGTTGTGGAGTTCAGCCAATTGCGGATCTTTCAGGCCGTGGCCGAGGAAGGGTCGATCACCCGCGCAGCCGAACGCCTGCACCGGGTGCCGTCGAATCTGTCGACCCGGCTGAAACAGCTCGAAGAGCAACTCGGTGTCGAACTTTTCGTCCGTGAGCGTCAGCGTTTGCAACTGTCGCCTGCGGGAAAAGTCCTGCTGGACTACACCGGCAAACTGTTCGCCTTGCGCGATCAGGCCAGTGCGGCGGTGATGGGCGGGCAGCCGGCGGGGGACTTTGTGATGGGCACCATGTACAGCACGGCGGCGATCCATCTGCCGGCACTGCTGGCGCAGTATCACAAGCAGTATCCGGCGGTGAATCTGCAGGTGCAGTCGGCGCCCAGTGGGGAGTTACTGGAAGGTTTGCTCACCGGTCGTCTTGATGCCGCGTTGGTCGATGGACCGCTGGAACTGGCCGGGCTCGACGGCGTACCGTTGTGCGAAGAGCGGCTGGTGCTGATCACTGAAATCGATCACCCGCCGGTCAGCAGCGCCCGAGATGTCGAAGGACGCTCGGTGTTCACCTTTCGCCAGGGCTGCTCCTATCGCATGCGTCTGGAAGCCTGGTTTTCGCACTACCACGCGACCATGGGCCGGGCGATGGAGATCGAGTCGTATCAAGGCATGCTCGCCTGCGTGATTGCCGGCAGTGGCGTGGCGCTGATGTCGGAGTCGATGCTGGCCAGTCTGCCGGGGCGCGATAGCGTCGCGGTGCATCCGTTGGCCGAGCCATTCGCGGGTGCGACAACATGGCTCATGTGGCGCAAGGGCATGCTCGGCGCCAACCTCAATGCCTGGATCGAGGTTCAGCAGGCCGTCTATCCTGCGGCTCAGATCGAAACACGAGAAACAGCCTGAACCAATGATGGCGAACTCTGTTCAATTCAGTAACAGATCATTGCGGATTTGGCCGAGCATTACGTAGGACTTCGGACTATTATCAGTGCGAAGCGGCCTCAGAATTCCGGCCGCTCAGCACCACCCTGAAGGGGGCACGACGATGAAAGAGAAAATTCAAAACTGGCTGCACGATTTGGGTGTCGCCCTCGGTTTGATCGAACCGCCTCTGCAACCTGTTCCGATCCGCACCGATGACGAGCAGCGCCGCCGTCAACAACGGCGCCGGTAATGCCCCCGATCTGAGATCAACGGATTCAAGATCAAGAGATCGCAGCCTTCGGCAACTCCTACACGGATTAATGTAGGAGCTGCCGAAGGCTGCGATCTTTTGCTTTTAATGACGGCCGATCTCAAGCAAAAACCGGCTCAAGTCGTTCGCGGTCTTCGCGGTCTTGAGCATGCGGTCTTCCTCGGCGGTGAACGCCGTCAGTCCGAACTCATCTTCCAGGTGAAAGATCAGATCCTCGATATCGGCTTTCTCCAGGCCCAGTTGCACCAGGCTGGTGTTGTCGTTGAATTCGCGGGTTTCCAGCAGACGCCGGATATATCGGTGCACGGCGGCACGCACGGCAGCTCTTCTCATGGCAGATTTTTCTGATTGTTGTTGTGCTTGAGTGAAGCAGGCCTCAGGCGTGGCCGCGCAACCACTCGTCAATCATCGAGCGCAAATGCTCCCCGGCAAAACTGCCGAAATGCCCGCCATGCACCGTGCGGATCGGCAACGCCTGCAAACGCCGCAGACTGCTGGCGTAATCCTCAAGATTGGAGTGGTAGGCGTCTTCGATCAGCGGCCCGTCGTAGATGATGTCGCCGCTGAACAGCGTCTCAGTCGCCGCCTCATACAGGCTGATGCCGCCCGGCGAATGCCCCGGTGTGTGCAGCACTTGCAGCGTGCGATTGCCCAGATCGAGCACATCGCCGTCCTCGACAAAACCGGTCGCCGGCGCGGCTTTGACCCGGTATTCGGCGTAGCACAACGGGCAATCCGGATGCGCTTCGAACATGTCGTCACCAACGAAAGCGCGGCTCAAATCGTTTTCGCCATCCGGCGCCGCCAGAATGTCAGCCTCGGCGCGATGCACCAGCCGTTCAGCAAATTCGTGATGCCCGGCGATATGGTCGAAATGGCAATGACTGGCCACCGCCACCAGCGGTCGCTCGGTGATCCACGGCAATTGTTCGCGCAGGCTGACCAGCCCTGAACCGCTATCCAGCAACAGGTCTTTGTCACGGCCCTGAATGTGCCAGAGGTTGCAGCGGTAAAACGGCCGAATATACGGCTCGTGAATAAGCCGGATGCCATCGCTCAGGTGCTGCACCTCGAACCACTGATCACGAGAAACGATCTTCATCGGTACTTTTCTCTCGGCGTAAAAAAACGAGTGTGGCAACCGACGCCACACTCGTCGAAGAAAGTATCAAGTCGTTATGTTTCAGCTTAGATCGCGCGGGCCACCGAGACAGGGCGGCGCGATGCAAGGCTGACCACGACAAAACTCACCAGACCCACAGCCAGGCTGTAGTAGATCGGCGTGTTGGCATCCAGACCGTCCTTGAACATGAACAGCAGCGCCGTGGCAAAACCCAGGCCCATGCTGGCGATGGCGCCGGCGGTGGTCGCGCGTTTCCAGAAAATTGCACCCATCAACGGAATCAACATGCCGCCCACCAACAGGTTGTAAGCGAGAGTCAGCGCACTTATCACGTCGTTCACCACCAGCGCGATACCCAGCACGACAATACCGGTGAGCAAGGTGAACAGACGGTTGATGCCCAGGCTCGACTGTTTGCCGCCACGCAGTTTCGGCAGCAGATCTTCAGTCAGGGTAGTGGCCGCGGCGAGCAGGCCGGCGCTGGCGGTGGACATCATCGCCGCCAGTGCAGCCGCGATCACCAGACCCCGGATACCGTCCGGCAGCGACAGTTTGACGATGGCGGCGAAGGCGTTGTTGACGTTGTCCAGATCCGGGATCAGCACGTGCGCGGCCATGCCGATCAGCGCGCAGGCCAGGCCGTAGAGGATGCAGTAGATGCCGGCGATGCTGCCGGCGTATTGCGCGACTTTGGCGGTCTTGACGGTGAACACCCGTTGCCAGATGTCCTGACCGATCAGGATGCCGAAGAAGTAGATCATGAAGTAGGTGATGATCGTGTCCCAGCCGATGGTGGTGAAGCTGAAGGCGGTCGCCGGCAGTTTCAGCACCAGTTCGTCCCAACCGCCAACGCGGTACAGGCAGATCGGCAACAGGATGAACATCAGGCCCACGGTCTTGATGATGAACTGGACGATGTCGGTCAGGGTCAGCGACCACATGCCGCCAATCGCCGAGTAGATCACCACCACGCCACCACCGACGAGTACCGAAACCCAGAATGGCAGGTCAAACAGCACTTGCAGGACGGTGCCGATCGCGAGGATCGAGGTCACGCCGATCATCAGCGCGTAGGCCAGCATGATTGCCGCGCTCGCCGAGCGGGCCATCGGGTTGTAGCGTTTTTCCAGCACCTGGGTAACGGTGTAGATCTTCAGTTTCAGCAGCGGTTTGGCGAGAAACAGGTTCAGCGCAACGATGCCGCAACCCAATGCCGCGCACAGCCAGAAACCGGAAATGCCGTGCACGTAGCCCAGACGCACGGTGCCGACGGTGGACGCGCCACCGAGCACGGTTGCGGCCATGGTGCCCATGTACAGGCTCGGGCCGAGGTTACGCCCGGCGACGAGAAAGTCCTCGTTGGTCTTGGCCTTGCGCATGCCGAAGTAGCCGAGCAAGAGCATGCCGGCGGCGTAGATGAGGACGACGAATAAATCCAAAGCCATGATGGCGTGTCTCCGATTGTCTTTTTTATGTGAGGCTGATTCGAATCTCCCTGTGGGAGCGAGCTTGCTCGCGAAGGCGGCGGCACATTCAAAAGTGATGTGACTGACAGATCGCTTTCGCGAGCAAGCTCGCTCCCACAGGGGGTAGGCGTTTACTCAGGCAGCTTGCGCTTTAGCCGACGACTCCCCGACTTGGCTGCGGGCATCCGTCGGGCCGAACACTTCGCGCGGTTCCGGGAACAGGCTCAGCAGCGTCAGGTACACCACCGAGGCCAGGCCCAATGTCACCGGCAAACTGATGTCGATGCCTCCGGCCATTTCACCCAGCGGGCCAACGAACTGCCCCGGCAGATTGACGAAGCACAAGCCGACCGCCGCGCTCGGGATCCATGCACCCAGACCGCGCCAGTTCCAGCCGTGGCTGAACCAGTAGCGTCCGCCCTGTTCGCCGCGAGTGAACACTTGCAGGTCATCCGGGCAGTAGAAGCCGCGACGCACCAGCAGGCCGATAATCATGATCACCATCCAGGGGGTGGTGCAGGTGATGATCAGCACGGCGAAGGTCGACACGCTCTGCACCAGATTCGCCGCAAAGCGCCCGATGAAGATGAAGGCAATCGACAGCACGCCGATCAGCAGCGTCGCTTTCACTCGCGACAGCACTCGCGGGAACACGCTGGACATGTCCAGCCCGGTGCCATACAGCGACGTGGTGCCGGTGGACATGCCGCCGATCACCGCAATCAGGCACACCGGAAGGAAGAACCAGCTCGGCGACACCGCCAGCAAACCACCGACATAGTTGTTCGCCGCGATGTAGTCCGGCGCCTTGATCGCAACGATGGTCGCGGTGCTCAGGCCGAACAGGAACGGGATGAACGTGGCGATCTGCGACAGCACCACCGCCGCCATGATGCGTTGCTTGGAGGTGTCACGCGGGATGTAGCGCGACCAGTCGCCGAGGAACGCACCGAAGGAAATCGGGTTGCTCATCGCGACCAATGCAGCGCCGATGAACGCGGCCCAGAAGCCCGGCTGACCGAGGCTCACAGTGCCCGCGTAATGCGCGTCGAAAGGACCGGCGAAGGCGAAGATGCCCAGCAGGAATAACAGGCTGGCGCTCCACACCGCGATCTTGTTCACCCACAGCAAAAAGCGGAAGCCGTAGATGCACACGGTCAGCACCAGAATCGCGAACAGACCGTAAGCGAGGCCCAGGGTCAGGTCGGTTTCCGGCAGACCGATCAGGCGTTTTGCACCACCGATCAGCGCATCCCCCGAACTCCACACCGAGAGCGAGAAAAACGCGATGGCGGTCAACAGCGACAGGAACGAACCGACAATCCGCCCGTGCACGCCGAAGTGCGCACCCGACGACACGGCATTGTTGGTGCCGTTGAGCGGGCCGAACAGGCCCATCGGTGCGAGGATCAGCGAGCCGAGCAGCACACCCAGCACAATCGCCCAGACGCCGGCCTGAAAAGACAGACCGAACAGCACCGGGAAACTGCCGAGCACGGCGGTGGCAAAGGTATTCGAACCACCGAAGATCATCCGGAACAAGTCCGTCGGGCCTGCGCTGCGTTCGTGGTCCGGGATCTGTTCGACCCCGTGGGTTTCAATCTGCGTAAGGCTTTGGTCGTTGTTGTTGTTATTCATGATCTGCTCCGATCATAAAGGCGCGCCTCATCGTGTGTGAGGCGTCACCTGTTTTGGCTAAGGGGATGGCAGCCCTTCCGGCATTGCGGACAAATGTTCGTGGCAGGCCAGCCAATGGCCTTGTTGTTCTAGGCTCGACGCGTGTTTCTTGAACACAATCGTCTCGCGCTCCTGGCTGAAGTGTTGCTCCCCTTGCATGCGCAGCTCGGTGGCCACGTCATGGATGAAAATCGCCATGTCACCCTGCAGGCTGACGAAAGCGTTGCTCGAGGTGCACGCAAGCACCTCGAAGCCATCCTCGGCGCGCCAGCTGTCCCACAAGGCCTGGTAGGCATCGCGCGACAGCAGCGGCTGTTCGAGGGTGTAGAAGACGAAACTTGCATCGGCGCTGAACGCGCCGAAATAAGCTTCGCGATCGTTACGGGCAAACGCGGACACCAGTTCGGCGGCCGCTTGCAAAACCTGATCACGTTCGTTCATGACCCGACCCTCAGCGATGGACCACGCCAGGCAGTACGCAGAGCATTTCGTACAGCAGGTTGGCGGCCAGCAGCGAGGTGTTGCCGGTGGTGTCATAAGCGGGCGAGACTTCTACCAGATCGCAACCGATCAGGTCGAGGCCTTGGCAGCCGCGAACGATTTCAATCGCCTGAATGGTCGTCAGACCACCGATTTCCGGGGTGCCGGTGCCAGGCGCCCAGGCCGGGTCGATGCCGTCGATGTCGAAGCTGAGGTACACCGGACCACCGCCGACTTTCTCGCGCACTTCGGCCATCAGTGGCGCCAGCGACTTGTGCCAGCACTCTTCGGCCTGCACCACGCGGAAGCCCTGATCGCGGCTCCAGTTGAAGTCATCAGCGGTGTAGCCCTGCGCGCGCAAACCAATTTGCACCACGCGATCGCAGTCCAGAAGGCCTTCTTCGACGGCGCGACGGAACGTAGTGCCGTGGGCGATCTTCTCGCCGAACATGTGATCGTTGACGTCAGCGTGGGCATCGATGTGCACCAGACCGACCTTGCCGTGCTTTTTATGAATCGCCCGCAGGATCGGCAGGGTGATGGTGTGGTCGCCACCCAGGGTCATCGGGATCACGTTGTGCTCGAGGATGTTGTCGTAGGCTTCTTCGATGATGCGCACGGCGTCGAGCAGGTTGAAGGTGTTGATCGCCACGTCACCGATGTCGGCCACCGACAGCGAGTCGAACGGTGCCGCGCCAGTGGCCATGTTGTACGGGCGGATCATCACTGATTCGGTGCGGATGTCGCGTGGCCCGAAGCGGGTACCGGGGCGCAGCGAAGTACCGATGTCCAGGGGCACGCCAACAAAGGCAGCGTCCAGGCCGGCAGCGGTCGGTACATGGGGGAGTCGGAGCATGGTGGCGATGCCGCCGAAGCGCGGCATTTCGTTGCCGCCCAGTGGTTGGTGAAGAATCTTGTCCACGGGTAAGGCCTCATCGTCTTTGTTTTATTTATGTCGGCGCGCCGTAGAGCACGGGTTCGGACGCCGCTGTGGGGCCGATGATGCGAAATGTAGTGAGGGGAAAGAATCGCTACGGGCAAAAACTTAGTTCAGATTTTTCTAAACTAATGGGCGAGGGGCGATTAGACTTTGTCGGGTTCGGGTCGTGTGATCGACAGGAGATCGTTGCCCTCACCCCAGCCCTCTCCCAGAGGTAGAGGGGGCCGACCGAGTTGTTGGCGGAATCTGCATCGACCTGAAAAATCGAGTCGAACTCAGGATTTGAAAGCCATGGAGATCAGCTCCCTCTCCCTCGGGGAGAGGGCTGGGGTGAGGGGCTTTTCCCACAGACACACAGTTGCAAAGCCCGGAGCAGACATGGCCAACGCTTTACCCGACCTGAAACTGTTGCGCATCTTCGTCAGCGTCGTGCGTCATCAGGGTTTTGCCAACGCACAACAGGAACTCAACCTGTCGACCTCGGCGATCAGCACCTACATGAGCCAGCTCGAAGCCGCGCTCGGCCTGGTGCTGTGCCATCGCGGGCGTGGCGGGTTCAGCCTGACCAGCAAGGGTGAGCTGTTCCATCAGGAAACCCTGCGTCTGCTCGCCGAGCTCGAAGGTTTCGAGCAATACGCTGCAGCGCTCAAGGGCGAACTGCGCGGCACGCTCAACCTCGGCGTGATCGACTCCACCGTCAGCGACAAGGCGTTGCCCTTTGCCGAGGCCATCGGCGCCTACAGCCAGGAACACCCGGCGGTGCATTTGCACCTGTCGGTGATGAGCCCGTACGAACTGCAACTCGGCGTGCAGGACAACCGCCTCGATCTGGCCATCGGTGCGTTTTCCACACGCATGAGCGGCCTGATCTACATGCCGCTGTACCGCGAACAACACTGGTTGTATTGCAGTAGCCGGCATCCGTTGTTCAACGAGCGGCGCATACCCGAGCAAGTCATCACCCAGCAACGCATGGTCGGGCGTGGGTACTGGAGTCAGGCGGAACTCGCCCGGCACGGTTTCAAACACAGCGCCGCCACCGTGGAAAGTATGGAAGCGCAGCTGATTCTGGTGTTGTCCGGCGCCTACATCGGTTACTTGCCGGAGCACTACGCGCAGGCCTGGGCCGACAAGGGCGACCTGCGCGTGTTGCTGCCGGCGACCTTCGGTTATCAGGCACCGTTTTCGATGATCATGCGTCGCGGCCGTAGCCGCGAACCGCTGATCCAGACCTTCCGCGATTTGCTTAAAGCACAGCTCAATCAGGCTTAAGACCGATGTCCAGAATTCAATGCCCGCGCTGCCTGCGCCCCCAAACCCATTGCCTTTGCCCGCTGATCCCCAGCCTCGACAGCCGCACGCGGGTGCTGCTGTTGCAGCATCCGAGCGAGGTCAATCATGCGTTGAATACCGCGCGTTTGGCGGCGTTGGGGTTGAGCAATGCCGAGCTGATCGTCGGTGAGGTATTCGAGGATTTGCCGGCGCTGTTGAACCGCCCGGGGTATCAGGCGCGGTTGTTGTTTCCGGCCGATGATGCGCAGCCGATGCAGGCTTATGGCGAGTCCGATGAACCCCTGTTGCTGGTCGTTCCGGATGGCACATGGCGCAAGGCGCGCAAGATGTTGCACCTCAATCCTCTGTTGGCGGCGTTGCCACGGGTGACGCTGGCTGAGGGCGGCGTGTCGCGCTATCGCTTGCGCAAGGCACCGGGACCGGGGGCGTTGTCGACGATTGAGGCGATTGTGCAGGCGTTGCAGACGCTGGAGGCGCCGGCTTCATTCGAGTCGTTGCTCAAGCCGTTCGAGGCGTTGATCGAGGGGCAGATTGCGGCGATGGGGGAGGAGACGTTTCAGCGTAATCATGGAGATAGATAGGCGTTGATTGTGCCGGCCTCTTCGCGAGCAAGCTCGCTCCCACAGGGGAACGCATTC
>NZ_JBSVXS010000125.1:0-15248 GCF_054070155.1 Pseudomonas sp. SDT291_1_S447 | reverse complement strand
CGGCTCGGTATTTCACGTCGGCGAACATCCACCAAACACCTCGGTCAGTCCCCTCTCCCTTTGGGAGAGGGCTAGGGTGAGGGTTTGCTTTTGGCTGTTTAATGATGTGTCGAATAGCCAGAACCTTCCCACAAGGTTTTCAGGTTGTCCGTCGGACGCCCGCTCTCTAGGCTTTGTCTGTCGCTGCCAATTCAGCGACCGGGCGTGAGATCCCCGGAATGCTTGCAACTAGCGCCAACACTACGATAATTGGCGCCAGCTCAATCTGCTGCCTGTTTTATGGCGGCTGTGTGCGGGCAGACTTCGGTCTGGCCGGTTGCCTGCTCCGGTGGATCTCACCCTGCACATAGCTGCCACCTCTTCGCCGCGTGAGATCCGGCGAACGATGGCATCCCCACTTGCAGTAGCAGGAGTTGAACTTTGGACAAGCTGATCCCCGACCCACCCCACGAAACCAAAACCCCACTCGAAGAAGCCCTCCGCGCCGAAGACCAGGCCCGAAACCGCGAAGCCATCAAGCGCGCCCTCGATTTCTACCTGTGCCCCGAGCCCGCAAAGCCACGCCGGCCTAGCACCATGTTCATGGTCTGTCCGCAGGTCGACACCGAAAGCCTGCTCGCCCACGCTTGCGAGTCATTAGCCTCTGCAAGTACCGCGGCCGGCAACTTCGCCAATGAGCTAAACGGTTCTCAGCGCAGCACCGTATTAGGCATCCAGCAAATCGTCATGCTCGCCGAACTGGCGGTAAATCGCGCACTGGATCGAGTAGACCCGCAAACCTGATCCATACGGGGACATCGCAAACAGGCTGGCCCCATTGGGATAGGGGCGAGCCTGCTCAAGCGCATGACTTTGGAGATTGACGTTCGCGGCTCAACTCAGTGGCAGATGTGGCATTGACCGTTCATCGGAAACACCCCTTAACCTGTAATTTCTGACAGTGGCGCGATATCTCCAACTCCTGTCACATAAGCCTTCCATCCAAACGGGTAAGAAGGAACTTGACTATGTCTGCTGAAAAAAATGTTGTGCCAGTCATCACCTCTGTGAGAGACGATAAGGGAGAGATTCCCAACGGTGGCGCCACCTCGGCAACTTCTGTGCAATTGAGCGGGGTTGCAGCTGCTGGAGAAAAAGTTGAAATCTTCGATGGTGCTGTTTTGAGGGGGCAAGTAGTTGTCAGTGCTGCAGGACGCTGGGATTTTCACCTGACGAGTCTGATGCTGGGTACTCATTCGGTTATGGCCAAAGGAGGCGCCGGTATGTCATCTACTCGTACGTTTACTGTTGTTGCAGCGAAGTAACTGCCGATAAAAAAAGCCGCTGTGCTTCATAGCCCGGCGGCTTTTCATGGGTCAGTAAGGCTGTTGGACTTTTATTGCGGGTAAAACCTTCGCACTTGGCTCACTGCGATTGAGCAGAGCTTCAAGTGCTCCACTCAAACTCGCAGCTTTGTCACCCACCAACAAGTGCCAAACCCCACCCTCCAACTGGCTGACACCCTGACAACCCAGCTCTTTCAGCTGCGCGTCGGACAGAGCCTTGCCATCTGCCAGCAACAAGCGAATCCGGCTCATGGCAATGCAATCCAGTTGCAGCACGTTGTCGCCGCCACCCAGTGCATTCAGCCATTGCTGCGCTTCCGAACTCGCGACCACAAAAGCTTTCGGCTCATCAGCAACAACAGCGGTTTCAACCAGAACCGCACGCCCCAGTGAAGGCATGGCGAGGCGAATCTCATCCGCAATACTGTCCGCCATCGGCCCGACCACCACCTGCAAACTTCCACCCTTGCCCGGACGCACAACCGCCATCGCACCCAACGCTTTCAAATCAGCATCGGACGCCTTGTTGCGATCGACCATTTCCAAGCGCAACCGCGTAGTGCAGGCGCCGACCGTCAGTAGATTTTCAGCGCCACCCAATGCCTTGATATAAGCGCTGGCGCGTTCGTTCTCGGTCAGAACCACTTTCTCTGCCGTTGCGACATCCTCACGCCCCGGCGTCTTCAGATTGAAGCGACGAATACAGAAATCAAACACCGCGTAATACACCACGGCGTAAGCCAGCCCGACCGGAATCACCAGCCAGCCATTGGTCGAGCGCCCCCAACCCAGCACCATGTCGATGAAACCGCCGGAGAAGGTGAAGCCGAGGTGAATGTTCAGCGCGTTGGTAATCGCCATCGACAACCCGGTCAGCAACGCATGCAGCAGATACAACAGCGGCGCCAAAAACATGAAGGCGAATTCGATCGGCTCAGTTACCCCGGTTAGGAATGACGTCAGCGCCATCGACAGAAAGATCCCGCCCATCACCTTGCGCCGCTCCGGCAGGGCATTGCGATACATCGCCAAACATGCGGCAGGCAGACCGAAGATCATCATCGGGAACATGCCGGTCATGAACTGGCCGCCCTTCGGATCACCGGCGAAGTAACGCGAGAGATCCCCTGTCACCAGAGCACCTGTTGTTGGATCGGTGAAATTGCCGAACACGAACCACGCCATGTTGTTGAGGATATGGTGCAGGCCAGTGACGATCAGCAGGCGGTTGAACACGCCAAACACAAACGCGCCGAGGCTGCCGCTTTCCATCATCAGCGCACCAAAAGCGTTGATGCCGTGCTGGATCGGCGGCCAGATATAGCCGAACACTACGCCGAGTCCGACCGCTGCAAACCCGGTGACAATCGGCACGAACCGCCGGCCGCCGAAGAACGCCAGATACTCCGGCAGCTTGATGTCCTTGAAGCGGTTGTACAGCGCGCCGGCCATCAGGCCGCTGACAATACCGGCGAGCATGCCCATGTTGATGCTCGCGTCGAGCACCTTGAGTGTGGAGATCATCACCAGATAACCGATCACCCCGGCGAGGCCGGCGGTGCCGTTGTTGTCCTTGGCGAAACCGACGGCGATGCCGATGGCGAAGATCATCGCCAGGTTGGCGAAGATCACTTGGCCGGCGTCGTGGATGATCGCGATGTTCAAAAGGTCAGTGTCACCCAGCCGCAGCAGCAGGCCGGCAATCGGCAGGATCGCGATCGGCAGCATCAGCGCGCGGCCGAGGCGTTGCAGGCCTTCGATGAAGAGTTGGTACATGGCGTTTGTCCTTGTTGTTTTTGTTAGCGCAGTGGCCAATGTTGATGACAGGCGTGACGCACGGCGGCGGCGCTGCTCAGCTTGAGCAGGTCGCGGCTGAGGCGCTGGCATTCGGCTTCGTGGACCTGGCGCACGCGATCCTTGATTTCCCCGATCTGCACCGGGCTGACCGACAGTTCGGTAACGCCAAGACCAATCAACACCGGTGTCGCCAGCGGATCGGAGGCGAGGGCGCCGCAGACGCCGACCCAACGCTTGTGCACCGCCGCGCCTTCGCAGGTCATGGCGATCAGACGCAGCAGCGCCGGGTGCAGGGCGTCGACGCGGGCGGCCAGACCTGCGTGGTCGCGATCCATGGCCAAGGTGTATTGCGACAAATCGTTGGTGCCGATCGAAAGGAAGTCGGCGTGTTCGGCGAGTTGTTCGGCCTGCAGCGCGGCGGCGGGGACTTCGATCATCACGCCGATTTCCGGGCGCTGACTAACACCGAGTTCCAGGCAGAGCGCATCGACGCGTTGGCGGATGTGCAGCAGCTCATCCACTTCGGTGACCATCGGCAACAGGATCCGGCAGCGGCGCAGCGGGCTGACTTGCAGCAGCGCGCGCAGTTGCAGGTCGAGGATTTCCGGACGGGCCTGAGCCAGGCGAATGCCACGTAAACCGAGTACCGGATTGGCTTCGATGGGTAGCGGCAGGTAGTCGAGTTGCTTGTCGCCGCCGACGTCGATGGTGCGGATGATCACCGAGTGGTCGCCCATCGCATCCAGCACGCCTTGATAGGCCGCACGCTGTTCCTCGACATCGGGTGCGGTTTGACGATCAACGAAGAGAAACTCGGTGCGCAGCAGACCGACGCCATCGGCGCCGTTAGCGAAGGCGTCTGCCGCTTCACCGCTGGAGGCGACGTTGGCGACGACTTCGATGTGCACGCCATTTCGCGTTTCGGCCGGCAGATGAGCTTTGGCTTGTTGAGCATCACGACGTTGCTGGCGTTCGATTTGCGCCTGCTGAACTTCAGCCAGACGTTCAGCGTTGGGCGTCAGTTCCAGACGACCACCGTCGGCATCGAGCACTACCGATTGACCTTGCGGCTGATCAAGCAGCGCCGAACCCAGCGCCACCATGCACGGCAAACCTTTGCCGCGAGCGAGAATCGCCACGTGTGAAGTCGCGCCACCCTCGGCCATGCACAACCCGGCGACACCTTGCGCGCTGAGTTGCAGCAGATCCGACGGCGTCAATTCATGTGCAGCAACGATGGCACCGGCGGGTACATCGTAATTCCACGCCTCGCCGAGCAATGCGCGCAGCACGCGTTGTTTAAGGTCGCGCAGATCGTTGGCGCGTTCCGCCAGCAGTGCGCTGCCGGTGTGCTGCAGGACTTCGCACTGCACATCGATCGACTGGCTCCAGGCGTGAGTCGCTGCAGTGCCTTGTTCGATGGATTGCTGTGCCGCGTCGAGCAGTGCCGGGTCTTCCAGCAGTGCTAAGTGCGCGGCAAAGATCGCTTCTTCGTCGGCATGCTTGTGCTTTTTCGCTTGGGCGAGGGTACCGTCTATTTCACTGCGCACCTGATTCAATGCAGTGTCGAGCGCCTGCAGTTGTTGCAACGGATCATGATTGCCCGTATCCACCGGCAAACTGATCGCGTTCAAACGAAACAGCGGCCCGCCGACCAATCCCGGTGCGGCGCAGACACCGTGCAACACACCTGCTTCGGCCGGACGTTTAAGAGGCGCAACATGGATCGGTGCAGCAGCGTGATGATCATCCGGCAGCGCCGTGGCCAACGCCGTGAGCAACGCCTGCAGCGCCGCTTCAGCATCCGGCCCCTGACAGCTGACCTGTACTTCATCCTGCTCGCCAACCGCCAGCCCCATCAAACCGATGAGGCTGTTGCACGGCGCTGACTTGCCGGCAAAGTGCAGTTGCGACTGGCTTTTGAAACCTTGCGCGGTGTGTCGAATCAACGCCGCAGGGCGCGCATGCAAACCACCGCGATGAGCCACCAGCACATGACCATGAACCTCCGGCCCACCGACGACTTCAGCGCTCGCTGCCGAACCGTTGCGCGCAACAATGTGCAGCAACGGCTCGCCAACCTTCACCGCTTTCAACGTGATCGGCCGTACCTGGAAATCCTGGCTGTTGGTCAGGATCAACAGGCTGACCAGGCTTTTGCATTGCTGGCCGACCTTGTCCAGGTCATAGCGCAACAACGGCTGGCCCTTGCTGACGCGCGTGCCATCCTTGACCAGCATCGAGAAGCCTTCGCCGTTCAACTCAACGGTGTCGAGCCCCAGGTGCAGGAGGATTTCCGCGCCGTTATCGGCACGTACGGTCAGCGCGTGGCCGGTGCGCGCAACGTGAATGATCACTCCGGCGCACGGCGAGTACAGCGTGTCGTTGATCGGGTCGATGGCAATGCCGTCGCCCATCGCGCCGCTGGCGAACACCGCGTCCGGGACTTTGGCGAGCGTGAGCACCGGGCCGCTGAGCGGGGCGCTGAGGGTCAGCTCTTTATTGTTGTTGTGCATGGCTCGGTCTCATCAGGTCTGCAGTCATTCGGACTTAGTGCGTGCGTGTCACTTTGCTCAGGTGGCGCGGCTGATCCGGGTCCATGCCACGGGCCACGGCCAGACCTGCGGCCATCACGTAGAAACTCTGGATCGCTAGAATCGGATCGAGGGCCGGGTGTTCGGCGCGGGTCAGGGTCAGATCGCGTTCGCTCACGTCGTCCGGCGCGGCCAGCAACACGCGGGCGCCGCGTTGACGCATTTCTGCCGCCAGACTCAACAGACCAGCCTGCTCGGCGCCGCGTGGGGCGAAGACCAGCAACGGATAGTGTTCGTCGATCAGCGCCATCGGGCCGTGACGGACTTCGGCGCTGCTGAAGGCTTCGGCCTGAATCGCCGAGGTTTCCTTGAATTTCAGTGCTGCCTCCTGAGCAATCGCGAAACCGGCGCCACGGCCGATGACCATCAAACGCTCGCAATCGCGCAGCGCTTCGATGGCCACGCTCCAGTCCTGTTTGGCGGCTTCGCGCAGGCCTTCGGGCAGGGCGTTGCCGGCTTCGAGCAATTCGCTGTCCTCTTTCCAGTGCGCGATCAAACGGGCGCTGGCGCTGAGGGTGGCGATAAAACTCTTGGTCGCGGCGACGCTGCTTTCAGTCCCGGCGAGCAGCGGCACGCTGAATTCACAGGCAGCTTCCAGTGGTGAATCGGCAGCGTTGACCATCGACACACTGAGCGCGCCACGCTTGCGCAACAGACGCAGGCTGTTGACCAGATCCGGGCTCTGCCCCGACTGCGAGAAGGCGAACGCGACCTGACCGCTGACCTTCAACGGCGCCTGCTGCATGGTCACCACCGACATCGGCAACGACGCCACCGGCACACCCAGTTGCTGCATGGTCAGGTAGGCGAAGTAGCTCGCCGCGTGGTCGGAGCTGCCGCGCGCGACGGTCATCGCCACTTGCGGTGGCTGACGGCGCAGGCGCCCGGCAATCTCGATCATTTGCGGATCGAGTTGTTGCAGTTGGGCTTGCACGGCCTCGAACGAGGACAGCGCCTCCTCAAGCATTTTTGAAGTCAATGTCTTCTCCTTCGACCATGACGGCGGTCAGTGTGAGTGAGCGATCGAGCCGCACGCAGTCGGCCCAGGCCCCGGGTTGCAGGCGCCCGCGTTCAGTAATGCCGAGGTAGTCGGCGGGGAATTGGGAAAGACGTTGTGAGGCTTCGGCGATCGGCAGACCGATCTTCACCAGATTGCGCAGGGCTTGATCCATGGTCAGCGTGCTGCCGGCCAAAGTGCCGTCCGGCAGGCGCACGCCGCCCAGGCATTTGGTCACGGTGTGGCTGCCGAGCTTGTATTCACCGTCGGGCATGCCGGCGGCAGCGGTCGAATCGGTGACGCAATACAGGCACGGGATCGAACGTAGGGCCACGCGGATCGCGCCGGGATGCACGTGCAGCAGATCCGGGATCAGCTCGGCAAATTTGGCGTGGGCCAGCGCGGCGCCGACGATGCCCGGCTCGCGGTGATGCAGCGGGCTCATGGCGTTATAGAGATGGGTGAAACTGGTCGCGCCGGCATCGAGGGCGGCGACACCTTCCTCGTAACTGCCGAGGGTGTGACCGATCTGCATGCGCACGCCACGGCTGCTCAGTTCGCGGATCAAGCCGTCGTGACCGGCGATTTCCGGGGCGATAGTGATCACGCGGATCGGCGCCAGTGCCAGGTATTCTTCGACTTCGGCCATCAACGCGGTGTGGGCGAAGTTCGGTTGCGCACCGAGTTTTCCCGGATTGATGTACGGGCCTTCGAGATGGACGCCGAGGACGCGGGCGGCTCCTTTCGGACGCTGTTCGCAGAATTCTCCGACCTCTTTCAGGACGCTGGAAATCTCGGCGCTCGGCGCGGTCATGGTGGTGGCCAGCAGCGAAGTGGTGCCGAAACGCACGTGGGTTCTGGTGATGGTTTCGAAAGCGCTGGCGCCTTCCATGATGTCTTTGCCGCCGCCGCCGTGGACGTGCAGATCGATGAAACCGGGCAGCAGATACGGCAGATCATTGGTTGCCGGATCGCAGGGTACGCCTTCGATCGACACGACTTTGCCGTGTTCGTGGATCAGCCGGCCGCGAATCCAGCCGCTGGCGGTGAGGATGTTGTCTTCGGACATTTTGGTTCTCGCTTTGGGCCGCCTAGCGGCGCAGCTCTGCAACAAAGTCGTAGTAGTCGTTGCGGCAATAGGTGTCGGTGACTTCGATCGGTGTGTTGTCTTCCAGATAGCCGACGCGGGTCATCAGCAGCATCGCGGTGCCGGGGGCGATGCCGACCAGTGCGGCGAACTCGTCAGAGGCGTTGATCGCCTGGATGTGCTGCAGGGCGCGGACGATCGGCTTGCCGATGCCGTCGAGGTATTCGTAGAGCGAATCGCCGACCAGTTGCGGCTTAGGCATGATCGAGGCGGGCAGGGTGCTCATCTCGATGGCCATCACCGTGTCATCGGCTTTGCGCAGACGCTTCATGCGCGCAACCTTGTCGTTCGGCGACAGGCTGAGGCGGATCAGTTCTTCGTGGGTCGGCAGGGTGATTTCCCGCTCCAGCCATTGCGAGCTGGGCACGAAGCCCTTGAGGCGCAGCATCTCGCTGAAACCGGAGAGGCGCGATAGCGGTTGTTCGAGGCGTGGGGTGATGAACGTGCCGGAACCTTGCAGGCGACGGATCAGGCCTTGATCGAGGAGGACTTCCAATGCCTTGCGGGCAGTCACCCGGGAAATGCCCAGTTGCTCGCTGAGGTTGCGTTCCGAGGGCATCGCCTGCTCGGACTTCCACTGCCCGGCATGAATCGCTGCTTCCAGATTGCGTGCCAGCTGCAGGTACAGCGGCGTCGGCTGGGAGTCATCGGGGCGTAGGGCGTGGAGGTCGTTCATGTAGGGCATTTCCGTCGCGAGTATAGGATTGTTGTGGCTCGCTTGTGGGGCGGAAATTAATACCACTTGAATACCATGTCAACGCAGGCAATGGGCGGTTAATCCAATGAAATGGCGATTTTTAGAGGGGTTGGTTTGAAGTGGTATTAAAGGTGGGCTGTAAAAAGCAAAAGATCGCAGCCTGCGGCAGCTCCTACAGTTGAGAGTGGTATCACCCTTGTAGGCGCTGCCGCAGGCTGCGATCTTTTGATTTATTTTTTTGCGGGTGACCAGCGGTCGCTGGTTAAGGGCGGATTTCGACCATCGTGCCGTCCGGCACCAGATTCCATACTTCGCGCATGTCGACGTTACGCATGGCGACGCAGCCGTCAGTCCAGTCGAGGGTGTGGAACAGGTCTTCCGGGGTTTCTTCCGAATCCGGCGTGCCGTGGATCATGATCATCCCGCCGGGCTCGACGCCTTCACGCCGGGCGCGGGCCGAATCGCTGATGTTCGGGTAGGAGATGTGCATCGACAAATTGAATTTGTCACTGGTCTTGCGCCAGTCGATCCAATAGAAACCTTCCGGCGTGCGTTTGTCGCCTTCAATCAGTTTCGGACCTTTTTTAGCGCCCTTGCCCAAGGAAATGCGATAGGTCTTGAGTGGCTTGCCGTCGGCGATCAGCTGCAATTGATGCGCCGATTTGAGCACCAGGACTTTTTCGATAAGCGGGGTATTCGCAGGCGTCACGGTGGTCACGAATGACGCTTGGGAGACGGTAACGAACGACAGGCAGAACAGGGCAAGCAACCAGCGCATTGAAACGATTCCCCAGGAATGACGCAGATACATGATTTATAGGTGTTGTGCAGACGTGCTCGGGTTATCGGCTGGCCGGCGACGAAATCAAGTAATGGCAGGCTGAGCAAGCGGCGGAATCGATTCCGAACGAACCGGATACACCTCAACACGCCGATCAGCAAAGAAGCATTCTAAGGTACGCCCCACCGTGCGGAAAGCCAGCTCGTCCCAGGGAATATCGGCTTCGTCGAATAGTTGCACTTCGAGGCTCTCGGGGCCCGCAGCAAAGTCCAGATCCACCAGTTCAGCACGGAAGAACACATGCACCTGACTGATGTGCGGCACGTCGATCAGCGTATAGATGCTCAAGTTACGCACCCGGGCGCAGGCTTCTTCGGCAGTTTCGCGCACGGCGGCCTGCTCGATGGTCTCGCCGTTCTCCATGAAACCGGCGGGCAAGGTCCAGTAACCGAGGCGCGGCTCGATGGCGCGGCGACAGAGCAACACTTTCGTGCCCCAGGTCGGCACGCAGCCGGCGACGATATTGGGGTTCTGATAGTGAATGGTCTGACAGCTGTCACAGACAAATCGCAGCCGCGAATCGCCTTCGGGAATGCGCTGGGTGACCGGGTTACCGCAGTGGCTGCAAAATTTCATGCTGGGCTTCCTGAATGCTGCGCCTATCTTGGCGTGCAGCGGTGCCGGTCGGCAAGTTGTCGTTTCGCGACACGGCGGGTTTCGGGGGCTTGGGCGGCTGCAATGATTGGTGCATGATGCAGGGTAAGGCACTGATCGAGAACACTCATGCTGGACGAGCTACTGCATAGGGTAAGCAACCACACACCGCGCACGCTGGAGACCGACACGCGTTTCCCCGAGGCCGCCGTTCTGGTGCCGATCACCCGCAGTGACGAGCCGGAACTGGTGCTGACCCTGCGCGCCAGCGGGCTCTCGACGCACGGTGGCGAAGTCGCCTTCCCAGGGGGGCGCCGTGATCCGGAAGACCCGGACCTGATCTTTACCGCACTACGTGAGGCCGAAGAAGAAATCGGCCTGCCGCCGGGCCTGGTAGAAGTCATTGGTCCACTCAGCCCCCTGATTTCCCTGCACGGCATCAAGGTCACACCGTATGTCGGCGTCATCCCCGATTTTGTCGAGTACCGCGCCAACGATGCCGAAATCGCAGCCGTGTTCAGTGTGCCGCTGGAGTTCTTCCGCAAAGACCCTCGCGAACACACTCACCGCATCGACTATCAGGGCCGCAGTTGGTACGTGCCGAGCTATCGGTTTGGCGAATACAAGATCTGGGGGCTGACCGCGATCATGATCGTCGAGTTGATCAATCTGCTCTATGACGCCAAGATCAGTCTGCACCAACCGCCGAAAAGCTTTATTGATACGTAAGCCATCGTTCGAATGGCCATCACCGTGAGCCCTGAGGAAAACAAGATGAAATACCGCTTGGGCGACACCCGTGTCGAGACCCATCCACAAAGCTGGGTCGCCCCCAATGCCGTGCTGGTGGGCAAGGTCAAACTGGAAGAGGGCGCCAACGTCTGGTTCAACGCCGTGCTGCGTGGCGATAACGAACTGATCCTGATCGGCAAGAACAGCAATGTGCAGGATGGCACCGTGATGCACACCGACATGGGCTACCCGCTGACCATCGGCACCGGCGTGACCATTGGCCACAATGCCATGCTGCATGGTTGCACCGTCGGCGATTACAGCCTGATCGGCATTAATGCGGTCATTCTCAACGGCGCGAAAATCGGCAAGAACTGCATCATCGGCGCCAACTCGCTGATCGGCGAAGGCAAGGAAATTCCTGACGGTTCGCTGGTGATGGGCTCGCCGGGCAAAGTCGTGCGCGAGCTGACCGAGGCGCAGAAGAAGATGCTTGAGGCCAGCGCCGCGCACTATGTGCATAACTCCCAGCGTTATGCGCGCGATCTGGTTGAGCAGGAAGAATGAACACGCCCGAAAGACCTGTCGCCTCGCCGTGCGTGAATATTTGTGCGCTGGATGAGGCTGACATTTGTACTGGTTGTCAGCGTACGGTCGAGGAGATCACCCGCTGGGGCCGCATGAGCAATGACGAGCGTCGGGTGGTGTTGGGGTTGTGTCATGAGCGAGCGAAGGCGAGTGGGTTGGTGTGGATGATCCCTTCGAAATCGTGATCGGCTTGAGAGTGCCCTCACCCTAACCCTCTCCCAGGGGGAGAGGGGACTGACCGAGGTGTCTTTCGCTATACGCCGACCTGAACGATTGAGTCGAACTCAGGTTTTGAAAAGTCTCCGATCGGCTCCCTTCCCTTCGTCTGAAGGGGGAGGGGATGACCGGGTTGATTGTTCGGTCTGCACCGGCCTGCGTTCTCGAGTCGAACTGGGAAGTCGATTCAACGAAGATCGGCTCCCTTTCCCCCTCGCCCCCCATGGGGGAGAGGGCTGGGGTGAGGGGGTGGCTCTTGATCTGCGGGTCCAGTAATCTGTGCGCCAATCTGCCAGGTCGCCTCCATGATTTTCCTCATCGCCTACATCAGCAGCGTCGTGCTGATCAACTTCGCCTTCTCCACCGCGCCGCATCTGGACATCATCTGGTCGGCCTGGGGTGGTCTGGTGTTCGTGCTGCGCGACATGGTGCAAACCCGCTTCGGCCACGGCGCCATCGTGGCAATGCTGGCGGCGCTGGTGCTGTCCTACGTCACCTCCGATCCCTCCATCGCTCTGGCCAGCGCCACGGCGTTCGCGGTTTCCGAGTGCATCGACTGGCTGGTGTTCAGCATCACCAAACGGCCATTGCGCGACCGCTTGTGGATAAGTTCGGCACTGAGCATCCCCCTCGACACCTTCATCTTTTTCGGCATGATCGACCTGCTGACACCACCGGTGATCATCACCGCGCTGGCCTCGAAATTCGCCGGTGTCACCGCCGTCTGGCTGATCATGGCTTGGCGCGAGCGTAAACAGGCCGTCGCCGGCTGAAGCCAAACCCTCAGGTTCATGTAAAATGCCGCGCTTTCTCCCCATGGAAAGCGCGTCTGGCGTTGCTTTCCTCGATGATCCGCTTCTTTGAGGACCTGAGATGACCCGTATCGGAACTCCATTGTCGCCAACCGCGACCCGCGTATTGCTGTGTGGCTGTGGTGAGTTGGGCAAGGAAGTGGTGATCGAGCTGCAACGCCTGGGCGTTGAAGTGATCGCTGTTGACCGTTACGCCAACGCGCCAGCCATGCAAGTTGCGCATCGCAGCCACGTGATCAACATGCTGGACGGCGCCGCCCTGCGTGCCGTGATCGAAGCCGAGAAGCCGCACTTCATCGTGCCGGAAATCGAGGCCATCGCCACCGCCACCCTGGTCGAACTGGAAGCCGAAGGCTTCACCGTGATCCCGACCGCGCGCGCTGCGCAACTGACTATGAATCGCGAAGGCATCCGTCGTCTGGCTGCTGAAGAGCTGGACCTGCCGACCTCGCCGTACCACTTCGCCGACACTTTCGAGGACTACAGCAAAGCCGTTGAGGACCTCGGTTTCCCATGCGTCGTCAAACCGGTGATGAGCTCGTCGGGCAAAGGCCAGAGCCTGCTGCGCAGCACCGATGACGTGCAGAAAGCCTGGGATTACGCGCAAGAGGGCGGTCGTGCCGGTAAAGGTCGGGTGATCATCGAAGGCTTTATCGATTTCGACTACGAAATCACTCTGCTGACCGTTCGCCACATCGGCGGCACCACGTTCTGTGCGCCGGTCGGTCACCGTCAGGAGAAGGGCGACTATCAGGAATCGTGGCAGCCACAAGCCATGAGCCCGATTGCCCTGGCTGAGTCCGAGCGTGTTGCCAAAGCCGTGACCGAAGCGCTGGGCGGCCGTGGCTTGTTCGGCGTTGAGCTGTTCATCAAGGGTGATCAGGTATGGTTCAGCGAAGTGTCGCCGCGTCCGCATGACACTGGTCTGGTGACACTGATTTCGCAGGACCTGTCGCAGTTCGCCCTGCACGCTCGCGCAATTCTGGGCTTGCCGGTACCGCTGATCCGTCAGTTCGGGCCATCGGCTTCGGCGGTGATTCTGGTGGAAGGGCAGTCGACTCAGACCGCATTCGCCAACCTCGGCGCTGCCCTGAGCGAGCCGGACACGGCGTTGCGACTGTTTGGTAAGCCAGAAGTGAATGGTCAGCGTCGCATGGGCGTGGCACTGGCGCGGGATGAGTCGATCGAGGCTGCTCGTGCCAAGGCGACTCGTGCTGCTCAGGCTGTTGTTGTAGAGCTGTAAACCGAGTCGCGACATTCGCGAGCAAGCTCGCTCCCACAGGGAAATGCATTCCAATGTGGGAGCGAGCCTGCTCGCGAAGCTTTTGATCTTCTGTCAGGCAACCTGATTCAGGTCGCTATTGCGGGTTTCCTTCAAACACAGCACCGCAATCAAACTCAGCACCGCCGCTGCCGACACATACCCGCCGACATAACTCAGCCCCCCCATTGCCACCAGTTTCTGCGCAAAGAACGGCGCCGCCGAGGCCCCGACAATACCGCCCAGGTTATACGCCGCCGAAGCACCGGTATAACGCACGTGGGTTGGAAACAGCTCCGGCAACAATGCGCCCATCGGCGCGAACGTCACGCCCATCAAGAACAATTCGATGCACAGGAACAGTGCCACGCCCCAGGTCGAGCCCTGAGTCAGCAACGGCTCCATCAGAAAGCCGGAAAGAATCGCCAACACTCCGCCAATGATCAGCACCGGTTTGCGCCCGTAACGGTCGCTGGCCCACGCGGACAATGGCGTAGCGGCGGCCATGAACAGCACAGCGAAGCACAGCAACCCAAGGAACGTCTCACGGCTATAGCCGAGTGTGGCAACCCCGTAACTCAGGGAAAACACCGTCGAGATATAGAACAGCGCATAGCAGACCACCATTGCCGCCGCGCCCAGCAGTGTCGGCGCCCAGTACTGGCTGAACAGCTCGACCAGCGGCACTTTCACCCGTTCCTGACGGGCGATGGCGTTGGCGAACACCGGTGTTTCATGCAGTTTCAATCGCACATACAGACCGACCATCACCAGTGCTGCGCTGAGCAGAAACGGAATCCGCCAGCCCCAACTGCGGAATTGCTCATCATCGAGCGTCATGGCCAAGGTCAGAAACAAACCGTTGGCGGCGAGAAAACCAATCGAAGGGCCGAGCTGCGGGAACATGCCAAACCAGGCACGTTTGCCTTTCGGCGCGTTTTCCGTGGCGAGCAGGGCGGCACCGCCCCATTCGCCGCCCAATCCCAGGCCCTGACCAAAACGCAGCACGCACAGCAGAATCGGCGCCCATGCGCCGATGGTGGCATACCCCGGCAGCACGCCAATCAGCGTTGTGCACACACCCATCAATAGCAAGGATGCGACCAGCGTCGATTTGCGCCCGATACGGTCACCAAAATGGCCGAACAACGCCGAGCCCAGCGGTCGGGCGAGGAAGGCAATGCCAAAGGTCAGAAACGCCGAAAGCATCTGTGCGGTGCCGGAGGTCTGTGGAAAGAACACTGGCCCGATCACCAGAGCGGCGGCGGTGGCGTAAACATAGAAGTCGTAGAACTCGATCGCGGTGCCGATAAAACTCGCCGTCGCCACGCGGGTGGCGGAGTTGGTCGGTTGGGCAGGGGTGGTGTCGCTGATAGCGGTACTGGTTGTCATGCGGTGATCCCTGACAGTCATGAGCTCCGTTGGAGCGAATTATTATGGTCGAACACCCAGGGATGTGGGATGAGGCGCGGTCGCTGTTTCAGGTAGGAACAGTCGCCGGAGTACAGCGGAAATAGCCGAAACCTGTCGGGTGCGGGGTAAGCACGCGGTTTGGCGGGGCTTGGGTAAGCTGATTTGATTATAGGAAGGGGGCTAACGATTGAACAAGAGCAAAAAGATCGCAGCCTGCGGCAGCTCCTACATGGG
>NZ_JBSVXS010000124.1:0-15344 GCF_054070155.1 Pseudomonas sp. SDT291_1_S447 | reverse complement strand
TGCAGCCCGTGACGCTCCGCGTCACTGGACGCGGAGCGTCCCAAGAGGCATTCCCACGCAGAGCGTGGGAACGATCAAAGCCGGGTAAGGGGTTCGCGATTATCGTCATCCTCGGCATGCAGAAAGATCACGCGCGGATGCTCGAGCGGTGCCAATGGTGGAGGCAACTCTTCCTTTTGCACCGGCCAGAAATGCGTCACCACATGGCTGATGTCGCCTTCCTGATCGTTATGAATGGTCATCACCCCAGGTGTGCGCAACTTCTGAAAGCGGTCATCGCAGAGTTTGAAACTCCTGCTCAGGCCTTCATCGTCAATCACCGGTGAAGGCAACCGCCGCTGGGCGAAACTGCGGCTTTTGCGCTGTTGATAACGCGCCCAACCAATCAGAATCACCGCGTTGACCAAGGCAATCCACAGATAAATCTGCAGAGTACCCAGCGCGTCGAACGCCGATTTATCGATCAGCGGCCCGCCCGCATGAGTTTCGACCAGTGGCCACAAGCCACGGATCAGCAGAAACAGCAGGCCAACCCAGGCCACCACGGTGAGGATCACATCGATCACTACCAGAAAGGGCCGCTGGCGAGTCCGGATGATTTTCATTTGATGACCTCCTCTTCGTCGTCGCCGATCGGTTTGATGCCCCGGTCAGGACTGACCCAACGCGCACGTTTCTGATGTTGGCCGAACAGCACTTTGGGGAAGCTGACCAGCGTGGTCAGCAGGCTGATAAGCCAGAACACCAACGGATACCAGACCACCCAGAACATCGTGCGGCCCAATCCCGGCTCATAGCGCCGGTCGATGACGATGCTGACCGCGAACTGCACCAGACAGACAAACGCCAGCAGCAACCCGGTAAACGCCGGCGGCATCAGGTGATCCACCGCGATCGCCTCCGGCATGACCACAAATTTGCCCACGCCCCAGAAAATCACCGACAGCAGGAAGGTAAACGCCCAACCGGTCGACAGGCAGTATTCGAACAGCAGTGGCCACAGATAACGATGGCGGTACTGCCAGATGCCGCGAATGTTCTTGAACAGCACTTCGGCGCCGCCCTGCGCCCAGCGCAAACGCTGCTTCCACAGGCCGCCGAGGGTTTCCGGCATCAGAATCCAGCACAACGCACGCGGCTCGTAGAAGATGCTCCAGTGATCGAGTTGCAGCTTCCAACTGATGTCGATGTCCTCGGTGATCATGTCCGGGCTCCAGTAACCGACGCGGTTCAGCGCGGTACGGCGGAACGCGACGATCACGCCGGACACAGTAAAGATCCGCCCGAACACCCGTTGCGTACGCTTAATGAGCCCGATGATCGACGAGAACTCACCCACCTGCACCCGTCCGACCAGCGTCGAGCGTGTGCGTATCCGTGGGTTACCGGTCACCGCGCCGAGACGCGCGTTATCCAGCATCGGCGCAACCAGATACGCCGCTGTATTCGGTGCCAGCAGCGCATCACCGTCGATGCACACCAGATACTCACTGCGCGCAGCGATCGCCCCCATGCGCAGCGCGACAGCCTTGCCCTGGTTTTCCGCCAGATGCAGCACGCGCAGACGCGGATCTTCCTTGGCCAGCGCATCGAGCACTTCGGCGGTGTTGTCCTTTGAGCCGTCGTTGATCGCGATGACTTCGATGTTCGGGTAATGCTGGGCCAGCGCCGCGTGGATGGTGTCGGCGGCGTTGTCACCTTCGTTGTAGCAAGGGATCAGGATCGAGATCAGCGGTTCGCCTTCCAGTGGCGGCGGCAAGGTGTCGTCCTGCCACGGCCAGTGGCGCTCCCAGTGCAGCCAGAAATACAGGCCACCGGCGATCCACAACCCGGACATGAACAGTGGGTAGAAGAACACGAAGTCCATCAGGAACTGCCCGGTAACCAGGAAGATCAGGCCCAGCGGCACGCCGAGCACGAGCGCCAGAACAAGCAGGGCTAACAGTCTATCCAGCATGTTATGGATTCCATTTGTTGGAGAGCGCAGGCCTTACGGTTTTCAGGTCCGGCAGGTTGTCGAGGAAGTTGTCCGGGTAGTAGCCGAAACTGGTCGCGCCCTGACGCTTGAGACGGCCCATCCAATCGGCCAGATGCGCGCCGTCGATGTCGGCCTGATCCTTTTTCGTCCAGTCCCGCGCCTGCAACTCGAACACCGTGCGATCCAGCGCGCCGGGGCGTTTCTTGACCGTGGCCACCAGCGCTTCCAGCCACGGGCCGGACTCTGCCTGGGTCTGTTTTTCCATCAGCGGCATGGCCATCGGCGCTGTCCAGTCGTAGGTCGCGAGGAAGTCATCGAGGTTCTGTGCGTACCACTCTTCGCTGTGTGGATTGAGCATCGGCTCGGCGAAAATATTGCGTGCGGTCTGCACCTGCGGACCGCGAATCGCACGGACTTTGGCGGTCAGCTCGTTGGTGAAGTCGATGAGATATCTGCTCTTGAAGCGCGTCCAGCGCTGCATCGCGGCCGGGTCGTCGCGCAGCGCGGCAATCGAGCCGGGCAAACCTTGGGCGGCGTAGGCTTTCAAGGCTTCAGGGCTGGCATCTTCAAAGTCCGACAGCAGCGCATCGTCGTGATAGAGGATGCCGTCGACCGAGGTCAGGCGCGCCACATCCTCGTAGATTTCACCGATGATCTGCCGCACCTCGGGATCGAACGGCGACAGGCGCTGATACTGATTCGGGTCCACTGCGGTGATACCGGTATTCGGATCCCAGCGAGTTACCCGTGGCAGTTTCGAATCGAGGCCGAAACTCAGCACCGGCATCCACGCAAACACCTTCACATGGGCACGGGTGCGCAGTTGCCAGGCAACACGGTCGAAGATATCGGCGCGCACCGGCAGGTGACGGTTGGGAAAGTACAGCGAGTGCACCAGACCATCACCTTTCGGATCAGCGAAGGCCTGCAGGAACACCGTGTTGGCGCCCATGTCCGCCATGCGCTGCACCAGTTTGCCGAGATTGATGTCTTGTTGCGCCGGGTCCGGGTCGTAGACGTTGTCCAGATCGACATGCACCACCCGCATGGGCAGATCCGACTGCACGCCAACGATGCTGTTGGCGAAGTGCTCGCCGTCAGGGTCGGAGGCGACGAGGAAACGCGGGCTGCTCATCAGGTTGTCGAGGGCGTCGAGACCGTCGTCCAGCGTCAGGGCCATTTCATAGCCCTGCTCACCGACCACGGTCAGCGATGTGCCGTCCGCCGCGCCATACGGCCAGACCCAGACGCGGGGTTTCTTGCCGGTAGCCTTGCGGATTTTTTCCGAGATGTTGTTCACGTCAGTGCGGATCCGCGCCTGGAAATCAGCCTCGGATTCATAACGCTTGGTCACTGGGTCATAACGCCGGGTGGCCGCCGCAGGCTGCAGGTTGCCCTGCGGGTTGGCCAGAATACCTTTGTGATTGGCGTCGGTGTGAGCAGCGATTTCCACCAGCCCGGAGCGTGAGATTTCGCGGATCTGATCCCAAGTCAGAAAGTCGGAACGCGCACGCGGAGCACCGGCGAAATCCACCGGTTGATTGAGTGGCGTGTCGATCCAGCTGCCGACCGGCGCCAGCAAGGCATGCCAGTTATAGGCGCGCAGTACCGGCAGGACGCGGGTGTAGAAGCTCGAATAACCGTCGTCGAAACTGAGCAGAATCGCTTTCGCCGGCAGCTCCGGACCACCCTTGCGCGCGGCCATGATCTGGTCGACCGTGACCGGTTTGTAGCCGTTCTCGCGCAACCAGGCGAGCTGTTCGATCATGCGCTCGGTGCGCACCGCCACCACCGCCTGATCGGGGTCACGGTCTTCGACATCGTGATAGGCGATGCCAAGCACGTGGTTTTTCGGCCACGGTTTTTCGCTGGCCGCCAGCGGACGCTCGGACGGCGGCGCGAAGGCCGGAGCTTGCTGGGCGCAGGCGCTGACCAGCAGCGCTCCCAGCAGAAGGATGAAACGCGAAATCAAAGGCATCTTCAAACTCTTCTAGAAGCGGAAAGTGAGGTCGACGAGCAGACGCAAATCGGTCTCCCGATCACCGTCGTAGGGCCGGTTGATCACACTGAACAAACCGCCCACCTCGAACACGTCGTTCCAGGCATAACGCTGGCCGTAACCGAGCAGGGCCATGCCACCGGTGCCGTGATCACGCTGGCTGTACGTTCCCGCGCCGGCCTGGAATTGTTGGCTCCAGGAGGTTTCGTAGCGGTGGTAAAGCACGTGATTGACGTTGACCAGCGGCATCACGCTGAAGTCGGATTTCGGGTTGAAATACGGCACGTCATCGGACTTGGAGTTGTGGCTGGTGCCGACTTCCAGGCCCGCATCGACCTGCACGTTCGGCGCGCTATAAACGCCCTCACGACCGGTGAGCAAGGCTTCGACGCGGTTGTTGCCATCGCTGAAGTGCGACGGGCTGACCGACAGACGCCATTCACGGCTCTCATTGGCGCGCCAGCGGATGAAACCGCTGCCGCCATTGGCTTTGATGTCGCTGTTGAGCGCGCGCAGCGGGGTTTCAGCCGACAAGTATTCGAGGCTGCCGCCGTATTGCCAGTGGTCGTTGATGTCGCGGGCGATCGCCAGACGCGCGCCCTGTTTGTCGCCAAAGCCGTAATCGTGATTGGACACTTCCGCTTCGAGGGTCATGTCGCGGGTGCGTCGCTCCAGGCCAACGCGCTGGAAGCGGTGGTGCCCGGTGCCTTCGGCGAAGTCGCCGGTGGCATAACCGGCCCCGGCGAACACGCGCCAGTCTTCATCGATCGGCGGGCTGTACAGGGTGGTCTGGATGCCGAAATCGCGGCTGCCGCTTACGGCTCCGGCATCGCCACTGCCGCCACCGTTGGCCTTGCCGCCGTAGGCTTCGACGCGCAGCTCGGACATGTCATGCACTTCGCGCTCACGGGCCAGACGCTGCACTTGGCGGTTGTCCGGGTAACGCGCGACGACGTCGTCGGTCAGCGCATCCATCTGCCGCCATTCCTGCAGCGTCATGGCGGTGCGCGCCTGCGCGACTTCCAGGCCCATGTCGCGCGGCACCATGCTCTCGGTTTCCTTGAGCTGGTTTTCCGCGCGACGCGGCCATTGGCGGGCCAGGTACAGATCGGCCTGAGCCAGACGTAAACCGACGTTACCCGGCGCTTGATCGACCAAGGTCTGCAAACGCTCCTCACCGTGAGGCAAGTCGGAACCGTAAGTGCCGGCCTGAGCGGCCAATTGCTGGGCGTCCATCCATTCATCGTTGGGGTTGCCGATAGGCAGCCCTTTGAGTTCGACACGCGGACGCTGGGACTTGGCGGCGTCCTCAGCGACTTGGCGCGCCTCATCAGCGCGGTCGCTTTCCAGCAGCGAGTAGTACAGCGCAGTGGTGTCTACGAGTCGATCACCGACATCGGCGTCCGGCGCCGCCAGCACTTGGCGATACAGGTCGGTGGCGATTTCCGGCTGACGTTGATCCAGATACGACGCCGCTACCCAGCGCAGGGCGTAGGTCGGAATCTTCACGCCCTCGGCTTGCAGCTTCTGGTATTCGGTGATGACGTCGGCAGTGCGCGCCCGGGCCTTGAGCGCCCCCATGCGGTCGATGCGCCAGCGAATCACGTCGTCGTGAGCGGTCGCGTCCGGCGTCCAAGTGGCGAGCAGTTTGTCGTAATCGGCCAGCGCGCGATCGGCGATGACGTAGCGTTCTTTTTCACTGCGGGTGGCGAGTTCGGCGAGACGCACGCGCTCGGCGGCCAGATCGCCTTCGAGGCGACGCAGCGTGACCGGATCGATCAACCCCGGACGCTGATTGGCCAGACGCAACGCCGGTTCCGGCAGACGCGCCTTTTGCAGAGCGACCACATATTCGCGGGCGACTTCCGGTTTGCTGCCGGCGCGTTTGAAGGCTTGATCGAATTCGAACAGGGCGTCGTACTGTTTGCCGGCGCGGGTCAACGCGTAGCCCAGCGCCAAACGACGGGAAGGATCATCAGGCTTGGCCGCCACCAGTACTTTGGCGCGGGTCACCGCTTCGTCGGGTTTGCCGGCATCCGCCTGAGTCAGGGCCAGGCCCAGTTGCAGGTCGGCGTTATCCGGCTCCAGCGCTAGGGCCTTGTTGTAGACCTGAGTGGCTTGATCCCAGCGTTTGAGGTTGCGGTAGGCGCGCGCAGTGGCGGTCAGCGCCTGCACCGGCAGCACGCGGTCGCGGGCCTGGGTTTCATAGACCTGCACCACTTCGGCGTCGAGTCCGGCCCAACTGGCGATTTGCAGGTGATCGCTGATCTGCCCGGTGGTCGACTGGCCGGGCGGCACCTGACGCAAAACCGTTAGCGCAGGTGTGGTTTGCCCGGCACGGGCATCACGCACCATCTGATCGTAGGGTGTATCGGCAAACGCCAGTGCCGGCCAGAGCAACTGGCTGCACAGCGCGACTCGAAACAAAGGGCGTAAACCACGATGTAATACGGGAACATCAATCCGCGGCATTCGTCAGCATCCTTACATGGCCAGCCGGGTCGCAATGCCCTCCTTGCCCATTCGTAACGGTGGCCGCCAATGCACATGCAACGGCCAAGCTTAGTCAGGCAGTCTTGCACGCAAGCGCAGAGCAATATCCAGAACACAATAATTGTTCAGAATCGTGCTGGCGGTTCAGCCGAAAACCCGAACGCCAGACAGCAAAACGCCCGGCGTCTGTGCGATACAGAGGCCGGGCGTTGCTATCAAGAACGCAGAATCACTGCACTTGCGTGACGCCTGCGAACTTGCTCATCAGGAAGCCGACGAACTGCTCGACGGTCATCTTCTGGCCGTTGAATTCGACCTGATTGGCGGCGTAATGCAGCTTGGTCACGACGTTGCTGCCGTCGACGACTGCCAACTGCGAACCGACCGCCATGCCCGCGAACATATCGGCCGCTTCCTTGGACTGATCGACGATGGCTTTGGCATCGGTCTGACCATCCAGCTGTGCCTGCACGCTGAGCAGATCGACCAGCATCGGCTTCGATACCTGGATATTCAGGTCGAGCAACGCGATCAGTTGTTTGCCCAACTGATCCGGCGGCAGATCCATCGATTGCGGTTTGGTCAGGTCAATGACCAGATTGGCCTTGCTCTCACCGTTGGCGGTATTGAACGAGAGGTTTTCCAGCGCAAACTGTGGGCCGGCGGCCAGCAGTTTTTGCAGATCGGCTTTGACTTGTGCATTTTCCGCTTCGGTCAGGTTCAGCTCCGGCGCTGGCAAGCCCTGGGCCGCAGCTTCGGCCGCAGCTTTTTCATAAGGCTGCAGTTTGGTCTGGTAAATCTGCATCAGCGACATCGTCGACGGGATGTCGAGGTTTTTCAGGCTCATGGCCATGTTCGCCGAGCCGACTTTCTTGTCGTTGAGGCTGACTTCGCCAATCTTGTAGTCCGCACGACCCGAGGCATTGCTGCCGTTTTCTTCGGTGAGGTTCTTCATTTCGAAGTTCTTCACACCGAGGACCGACTGCTTGGTACCGAAAGTGGTTTTGCTGTTGGTCAGCACCAGGGTGTTTTCCCCGGTGTAGTAGCCGTAGCTGCTCTTGGCGAGGTTGCTGGCCAGGGTCAGACCGTTGAGTTCGACCTGCACCGGCGCTTGGTCTTCAGCGACGGTGACCAGTTTCAGGTTGTCCATGTAGCCGTCTGCCTTGACCTTCTGCGCTTTGGCATTAGCGGAGATGTTCATGGTCAGACCGGAGAACTTCAGGCTCGACTGCTCATCCAGCGCGGTTTCGAACGGCAGCAGATCGAGGGTGCTGGTGGTGGATTCGTCATAGCCGATGCTGGTCACGCCTTTGAGCGGCGCGGCGCCCTTGGTGGCGGCGAACCACTTCTCGGTGGCCGGATTCTTTTCCAGCTCATAGTTGCTGGTGGCCATGACTGGCAGCCATTTCAGCGAAACCAGACGCGAGAACGGCAGCGGGCCATGTTCGATGTGGTCAACGAACAGCAGTTCGACCGGTGCATCGCCGAACATCTCGCCTTCACCTTTGAGGCGGTAGTGCGCGGTGCTGGTGAAGGTGTGGCGCTCCAGCGACACCAGTTCCAGCGACGCAGTGCCATTGGAACCGGCCATGGCCGTTTGCAGCTCTTGGTTGGCATTGCTGACAGCGTTGTTGAGCACGCCTTCGATCTTGGTCCCGGTATACCAGGCCCCGCCTGCGCTGATCGCGCCGATGGCAACAACAATTCCGAGGAGCACGCCTGCTGATTTATTCATGAATGACCTGATCGATTTCCGTGGCTGTGAGTGTGGTCGTCTTCCCTGAACCCGTGACCGGGTCGCGGCTCGACTGCGCTGAATTCAGCGGTGGAGATTAGCACCGGGCGCGCAAGGTGGCCCAATGTTTAAAGGTTAAAGAGTGTCTATGGGGAGAGTGGACAGTCGCCAGGCTGGAAGAGTTTCGCTGTTTTTTAGGGCGCTATCGCGAGCAGGCTCACTCCTACAGGGAAACGCATTCCAAATGTAGGAGTGAGCCTGCTCGCGATGAGGCAGGTCGATTCAGCGAGAATCAGGAATACTGAACCTCGATCTCATCCAGTTGATGATCAAAGCTTTTGAGCCGCGCGGTCCAGGTGTAGACCAGCACTTCAAAATCCCGATCTATCACCGCCCCACCCGGCCCGTCGGCGCGCGGATCGCAGAAATCCAGTTGATAACGCTCGCGGGCCATGGCGGTAGCGACATCGGACAATTCCCGGGCATTGTTGAGCCAATGCCAGCCCTCGCCATCAATCTGCTTGTCGAGTTCCAGGCACTGCTTTTTCAGCGCTTCGAGGCTTTTTTCCAGCGGCGTGCCGGTGAGTTCGCCCATGACCTCGGCGAAGGTCCGTCCCGGCTGCCAGTAACTGCCCCAGAAATACCGGTCGAACACGGTTTCGACCCGACGCAGGGCGACTTTGGTGTCCCAGATCAGCACCAGGGTCTTGCCCTGTTCAAGCTGCCGTTTCTTCACGCGCTGCACCTGGAGCGACGCCCAGGCGACCACGACGATTGCCATGACCGCAATCAGCGCAACGGCGCTGTCGAGGAAAACCATGGCCTTGTCGATCTGGTGGGCCAGCATGATGCCGTAGAAATAGGTGGCCGAGAGCAGCACCAGCGCTGCGAGGGCGCACCAGAAGCCGAGAGCGTAAGGGTTTTTCATTATTGGTTTCCCCTAGACCAGCGCTAGCAATGTGCGCTGAAAGGGTGCTTTGCACGAGGCGCCCTTTCAACACTTCAAAGCATAGCTATGGCCTCAGGGTTTGCTCGGGCTTGGAGCGTGCGTTCGTCCGCTTTCCCAGCCGCCGCCCAAGGCGAGGAACAAATCGATCTGGCTCATCGCAACCTGGGTGTTGGCGGCGGCCAGTTGCGCGGTGACATCGGTGTAGGTGCGCGTTGCTTGCAGGTCGGCGAGGAACGACTCGCGGCCGGCCTGGAAGAAGCGGTGGGTCTGGTCTGCGGCCAGTTTCGCCGATTGCTCGGCATCGGCCAGTGCGTCGCGCCGCTGAAGTAGTGCGGTGTACTGAGCGAGGCCGGTCTGGGTTTCGCGAATGGCGTTGAGCACCACGCCGTCGAAGTGCGCCAAGGCGCCTTGGGTCGCCGCTTCTGCCTCGCGGATTCGCGCGCGGGCGCCGTTGGTCGGCACCTTCCAGCTCAGCGACGGGCCAAAGCCCCAGCGGTTGGTCGACGGATCACCCAAGTCATCGATGAGACCAACAGTGCCGATGGTCGCGCCGATACTGATGTCCGGATACAACTCGCCCGTGGCGACGCCGATCCCGGCGGTCGACGCGGCCAGACGACGTTCGGCCTGGCGAATGTCCGGGCGCCGTTTGAGCAGCGCAGCGCCATCGCCGACTGGCACCAATTGGGCGATTTTCGGCAATTCGGCGCAGGTCGCGGTGCCGGCGGGCAACTGATCAACCGGTTTTGCCAGCAGCATCGACAGACGGAACAAGCCGGCCTGACGCGCCGCTTCATAGCGAGGCAGGTCGGCGCGCAGGGATTTGAATTGGGTTTGCGAGCGGGTGACCTGGGTTTCGTCGCCACGTCCGGCGTCGCGCAGACGCTGGATCAGCGTGGTGCTTTGCGATTGCAGGTCCAGGGAATGCTCGGCGATTTCCCGTTCTTCATTGGCCGCGCAGACTTGGGTGTAAGCACGCACGACGTCTGCCACCAAGGTGATCCGCGCCGTGTCTGCCGCGGCTTGGGTCGCGTCGGCATTGGCCTTGGCGCCTTCGATGCCACGCTGCAAGGTGCCCCACAGATCGAACTGATAAGAAGCGCTGATGCCGATGTCACCGACGTTATCGACCGGGACTTTTTCCGGCAGCAAGAATGCCTGACCAGACTCTTGCAAACGCTGCGCGCCCATCTTCACACCTGCGCTCCAGCCGCCCGCTGCTTCGGCCTCATCGACCTGAGCTCGAGCCCGTTGCAGGTTCGCCGCCGCGACGCGCAAATCGGTGTTGGAGGCCATGGCCTGCTGCACCAGTTGATCCAGCCGCGCATCCTTATAAAGACGCCACCAATCCGCCGGCACCGGCGCCGAGACTACCGGTTTGCCGGCCACGGCCAGTTCACCCTGAAAATCCTTGCGCTGCACCGCCGCATCCTCAGGCACCTGATAGTCCGGCCCGACCATCTGACAGGCCGACAGCATCACGCCCAGCCCGACGATCATCAGCGCCCTGCTCATTGCGTGGGCTCCTGCTTTTTATCGTCTACTTTTGAGTCTTCGATGATCGACACCGTGGCGGTACGCCCGGCGATCATGCGGAAGTCTTCCGGCACGTCATCAAAAGCAATCCGCACCGGAATCCGCTGTGCCAGCCGCACCCAGCTGAACGCCGGGTTGACGTTCGGCAACAGGTTGCTGCCGCTGGTCCGGTCGCGGTCTTCGATACCGGCGACGATGCTTTCAACATGTCCGCGCAGTTTGGCGCGGTCGCCGATTACGCGAATATCCACCGACTGGCCGACATGAATGCCGTCGAGTTTGGTCTCTTCGAAATAGCCGTCGATGTGGAACGAGTTGCTGTCGACCACCGACAACACCGGACGCCCGGCCGTGACGAACTCCTGCGGACGCGGCGCGCGGTCGTTGACGTAACCGTCCACCGGGCTGCGAATCACTGAGCGGTCGAGGTTGAGCTGAGCGCTGTCCACCGTGACCATGGCTTCGGCCAGCGCCGATTGCGCGCGGGCGACCTTCGACTGGCTTTCTTCCAGTTGCTCGGCCGGCACCAGATTGCCGAGGCCACGGTTACGCTTGGCTTCACGCTGGGCCTGGGCAAGGGTTTCTTCGCGATCGGCGACGGCCGCCTTGGCCTGACGCAGGGCCAGTTTGAAACGGTCCTGGTCAATGCTGAACAGCACCTGGCCGCGCTTGATCAACTGGTTGTCTTTCACTTCAACCTGCTGAATCAAACCGGACACGTCCGGGGCGATCTGGATGATGTCGGCACGAATGTGGCCGTCACGGGTCCATGGCGCAAACATGTAATACATCACCATGCGCCAGACGAGGACAACGGCAAAAGTCACGATCAGCAGGGTCAGTACCACGCGACCGATGGTCAAAAACGGTTTTTTCATGTCATCAGGTATCGACTGAGTGAGTCCACGCCGTACAGCAGTACCGCGTAGAGGGCCACGTTGAACAATGCCCGGTGCCAGACCAGACGGTAAAAGTGCACGCGCGTGAGCACGGCATGCACCAGCAAAAACAGCACATAAGTGATGCCCATCAACACCAGCAGGGTCGGCAGGAAAATGCCGCTGATGTCCAGATCACCGATCATAGGGGCGCTCCATCGGGCAGCGGTTCTTCGGAGTCGGCACTGGAGACGAATTCGACGCCGGGCAACAACGCCAGACGCAAACCGCTCAAGGCGTGCAACAGGTTCAGACGGGTTTCATCGTCGCCGTGGCCATTAAGTGCGCGACGAGTGCGATCGAGGGTCATCAGCAACGGCGCTGGCGCCGGCAAGCGTTCGCCAGCCTTGAGGCAAGCGCGGAAATACTCGCCGACTTCACTGACCACTTGCTGCAACAGCGCGTTCGGCGCGCCGGTCACCCGTGGGGTGTAGGCGAGCAAATCGAGCAGGTTCAGGCCCACCCGCACTTCGCGCATGGCGATGCCGGTGTCCTGGCCGGTGAGGGCCAGACGCGGCAGGTGCTGCATCAGTCGATCGAGCAACTGCACGCCCAATTTGCGGTGTTCGGCAAGGTTGGCCGGTTCGGTCATGTGGACGATGTCTTTCCAACTGAAGCGGGTCAGGCGTTTCGCCGCCAGTTCAGCGCCGAACGGGCGTGCAACCAGCGTCCAGATAAACGCGAACAACAGCCCTAATGGACCCGCCAGGTTGGAGTTCACGAAGGCAAAAAAGTCCGCGTCGTAAGCCCCCTGAATACTGATGAATGAGGAGGTGTTAACCAGCGTCAGCAGCATGCCGAGGAAGAACCGCGGCTGCACCGTCAGGGTGCCGACGCAGATGAACGGGATGGAAAACGCCAGCACCAGCATCGGGAAGTCATGCAGGTTGGGCAAAATCAAAAACAGATAAAGGCTGGCGAACAATACCGACATGCCGGTCCAGAAAAAGAACCGGTAAATCTGCGGTGCCGGGTCGTCCATCGAAGCGAAGAAGCTACAGGCCACCGCAGCGAGAATCACCGCGCTGCCGCCGTCCGGCCAGCCGAGCAGAATCCACAGCACCGAGGCGGTAATGATCGCCAGAACGGTCGAGGCCGCCGAGTAGAGCATCAGCCCACGATCAATGAACGGCGTCAGACGACCGAGGCGCCAGTGACGGTAGACTGCGCGCCAGCTGTCCTGGCGCTCGCAGAGAATCGCGTCCTGCAGACTGCGGCAGTCCTGCCATAAATCGATGAATTCGCCGAGGCGATAAATCGAGTTGGAGAACAGCAGTTGTTTGCGGTCTTCCAGTGCTTCGGCACTCGGTTGCAGGGCTTCGAGCTGATCTTTCAGCGCTTGCCAGCGGTCGAGATCGGCGTCCTGATGAGCGAGCCATTCGCGGGTTGCAGCCAGCAGCGGTGCGAATTTTTCCACCAGCTCTGGTGTGCGCCGCTCTAGGGCGTAGAGCGAATCTTCCAGCGCATCGATCACTGGCAACAGATGAATCATCCGCCCGCGCAGTTCTTTGGTGTTGCGCACGGTTTGCGGTAGTGCGCCTTCGTGGGGCAACTGGCCGATCATCAATTCGAGGCTGTTGAAGTTGGCGACCATGGCCATGCGCAGGGCGGTGACTTCTTCGGGCTGTACGTCGCGGCTGAGGAATTTCAGGCTATAGGTCGTTGCGTCGGCGAACCACTTGCTCACAGCGTCGTTGAACACTGGCGCCAAGCGACGCGGCCAGAACATCGCGCCGACCACCGCGGCAACGGCGATGCCGAGGAAAATCTCTTCGGTGCGCGCTTCCGCCACGTCCCACACCGCCAGCGGGTTATCCACCACCGGCAAGGCAATCAGCGGCAAGGTGTAACCGGCGAGCATTAATGCGTAGTTGTTGGCCGTGCGCAGTTGCAGGGACAGGAACAGCAAAATGCCCGTCCACAAAGCGATGACCACCACCAGCACATACGGGCTCTGCACGAACATCGGCACGAAAAAAACCGCCGCAGCGGCACCGAGAAAAGTCCCGATGGCGCGGTATAAGGCCTTGGAACTGGTCGGCCCGAGAAACGGGCTGGAGACGATATACACCGTGGCCATCGCCCAATACGGACGCGGCATTTGCATGAGCAAGGCGATGTACAGCGCGATCATCGACGCTGCAAAAGTCCGCACCCCGTAGAACCAGTCACGGGCCGGCGGAATGCCGGAGAAAAAACCGTTCAAGAATTAACCACCCATGGCGGGTTGGCCGCCTCAAAAGCTCTGAGTACCCGAAGCGTAGCTTCCAGATCGCTTTGCTCGATGCCTTCGAGCACCTCATGACGCAAGCGCACCAGTTCGATCTCCACCGCTTGCACCAGTTCACGCCCGGTGTCGGTCAGGCTCAGGCATTTGGCCCGGCGATCCTGGGCATCTTCGGTGCGGCAGACGTAGCCGGAATGACACAACTGATCGAGCAGACGCACCAGCGACGGACTCTCCATCCCGGCCGCCTGCGCCACCTGCACCTGGCGCACGCCCTCGCCCAAGCGGCCGATCATCAACAGCGGCACGGCGCAGGCTTCGGAGATTCCGTAGTTGACCAGCGTGGTCTGGCAGATCTTCCGCCAATGCCTGGCGGCTACCACCATGGCACTGCTGATGTTCATCTGGAGAGCGTCGAGATCGTTCGGCACGGGAAAATGCACACTGTTAGTTTGCTAACTATCAATATCGCATTGGAGGGGAATTTCAGTCAAGTTTTGAAACAAATTGCTCCACTGGTCGCTCGCACAAATTGAAGCTTTCTAATTCATGTGATGACGATGTATATACCTCGTCAGTACCGAGAACCTTGAAGGAATCTGCAGATGTCAAAACAAGCCGTTTTTACAATGAAGCTTGAACCAGAGCTGCGTGAGCAGTTCATGGCGGAGGCAGAGGCCTCCCATCGCCCTGCTTCGCAGATCATGCGAGAAATGATGCGTCAGTTTGTTCGCACACAACAGGAAGCCCGAGAGTACGAAGCCTTCCTGCAACGAAAAGTCGACCTTGCAAGAGAATCGATGGCAGCCGGTGAAGGTGTGTCCAACGAGGAAGTTGAAGCACAATTCGCCGCCAGGCGCAGGCAGGTAGAAAATCAAGGATGAAGATTATCTGGAGTAAAAATGCCGTACAGGATCGCGAAAAAATCTGGGACTACCTTCACGCAAAAAATCCAGGCGCAGCGCTCGACATGGATCGCCGCTTCACCGAAGCGGCTTCGCGCCTATCCCAGAACCCCAAGATTGGCCCGGTCGGCATCATTGCTGGCACTCGCGAATTAATTCCCCATCCCAGCTACCGTCTTGTCTACCAGTCAGATCAGGATGTGATCTGGATTATGGCGCTGGTTCATACAGCACGGGCCTGGCCTTTTCCAACGTAGCGATTACCCCGCTCTCCCCTTGCGCAACAACACATTCAACTGATCCACCACCTCCGCCCAATCGGCGTCATCCAGAATCTCGTCCCGTAAAAACTCCGCTTGGCTCTTCGTCCAGAAAAACGCATCAGCCAAATGCAGGTCGGGTTTGAGCGGGGAATGGGTGGCGATGAATTTGTCGATGTCGACCGGTTCGTCGGGGAGGCCGAGTTGTTTGAATAGTGATGGGAGGTTGTGTGTTGGGCTTTCCATTGATCAACTCCTTCAAAAATGGGGTGTGTGGAAGATTATTCGCGAGCAGGCTCGCTCCCACAGGGGAATGCGATCAAC
>NZ_JBSVXS010000123.1:0-15556 GCF_054070155.1 Pseudomonas sp. SDT291_1_S447 | reverse complement strand
CTTTTGACTTTGCTTTTAGAAGATCAAAAGATCGCAGCCTGCGGCAGCTCCTACAAAAGCAGGGTTGCGTACGCTATGGTGCAGAGATAGTTCACCAACGTGAGTCCCCATGCGCTTCCTCGCCCGCACCCACCCTCGCCTGTCTGCCGCCGCCCTCCTCGGCCTTGCCACCGGTCTCCTGGTCCCCGCCGACTCCATCGTCAGCAAAATCCTCATCGGCTGGAACGCTGGCGTCTGGACTTACCTGATCCTGATGTTCTGGCTGACCGTGCGCGCCAAGGCTCCAGACGTCAAACGCATCGCTGAAGTCGAAGACGAAAATGCCGGGCTGGTGCTGTTCGTGGTGTGCATCGCCGCACTGGCGAGTTTGGCGACCATCACCTTCGAGCTGGCTGGCAGCAAGGACCTGGAAACCACGCGCAAACTGCTGCACTACGGTTTCACCGCGCTGACGGTGATCGGCTCGTGGCTGCTGATCGGGGTGATTTTCTGCGTGCACTACGCCAGGTTGTATTACACCTGGAATGGCAAAGAGCCGGCGTTGCGCTTCGCGGAGGGGCTGACGACCCCCAACTATTGGGACTTCTTGTACTTCTCCTTCACCATCGGCGTGGCCGTACAGACTGCAGATGTCGGCGTGGCCACCCGCGATATTCGCAAAATCGTCTTGGCGCAATCGTTGATCGGCTTCGTGTTCAACACCGCGATTCTGGGATTTTCGATCAATATCGCCGCGGGTTTGTTCGGCTGACGCGACCCCGCCCGTCGGCGGCACAAAGATCGCTGGTGATCATTCACTTGACGGAAGATTTGTTTTTGGTGTTTCCTGAAACCGGTTTCAGCGCTGCATTCAGACGTTGAGCCTATAAATCCAATAAAAAGGTTTCAGACCGTGAACGACTTCTCCGCCGCCCAGCGCAGCCGCGTGACCATGCTCGATGTCGCCGAGCGCGCTGGTGTGTCCAAGGCCAGCGTTTCGCGCTTTATCGGCGATGACCGCGCCCTGCTCTCCGATACCATTGCCCTGCGCATCGAGCAGGCCATCGCGGAACTCGGCTATCGCCCCAACCAGATGGCTCGCGGCCTGAAACGCGGGCGCACGCGCCTGATCGGCATGCTGGTGGCCGATATCCGCAACCCTTATTCGATTGCCGTGATGCACGGGGTGGAAACCGCCTGCCGTGCGCACGGCTACAGCCTGGTGGTGTGCAACACCGACCGCGATGACGAGCAGGAACGCCAGCACCTGGCGCTGTTGCGCTCGTACAACATCGAGGGGCTGATCGTGAACACGCTGGGGCATCATCGCGACGAGTTGCATGAGTTGCGTCGCGAGATGCCGCTGGTGCTGGTGGATCGCAAGGTCGACGGGCTCGACAGCGACATGGTCGGGTTGAATAACCCGCAAGCGGTGCAGATGGCCCTCACGCACCTTGAGCAGCGCGGTTATGGTGATCTGCTGTTGGTGACCGAACCGTACGACGGCACCAGTTCGCGGATTGAGCGGGTCAGCAGTTTTCAGGCGCAGATTGCGCAGCGCTCGGGGTTGACCGGGGCGGTGCTGGAAACCGGCGACGATCTGAACGCGCAACTTCAAACCTTTTTAAACACACCCGGTAATGGTCCGAAAGCGCTGTTTTGCGCCAATGGCGTAGCGGCGCTGGCTGCGACGACTGCATTACGCCAAATGGGTTGCCGATTGTTCGAGGACGTCGGGCTGATTGCCCTGGATGATCTGGATTGGTATCCGTTGGTGGGCAGCGGGATTACCGCGCTGGCTCAGCCGACGGCAGAGATTGGTGCGCGGGCGTTTGAGTGTCTGCTCAAGCGTTTGCGTGGGGATGATGAGGTGGCGCGGGTGGTGGATTTTGCGCCGGTGCTGGTTGAGCGTGGGTCGACCCGTGAGGTTGGTGGTGTTTGATCTGACGCCTTCGCGAGCAGGCTCACTCCCAAAGGTGATCGCATTCCAAATGTGGGAGCGAGCCTGCTCGCGAAGGCGCCCTAAAGGACAACACAGAAACACCTGATATTTTTTTGAACAAAAATGAAACCGGTTTCAGAGGTCAATAACAATGAATAAACCCGCCGTTTCCATCAGTCTGTCCAGCTACGGCGCCGAGCTTGTGCGCCAGCGCGGGCAGGATGCTTTCATCGATGTTCTGGCTGCGGCCGGGGCGAATCGCATTGAGTGGCGCGAAGAGCTGCTGACGCGTGAAGACCCTGCGCAACTGGCTCAGGCCACGCTGGCGCAGGGTCTGCAAAGCATCTATTCCTCGCCCACCGAACTCTGGCTGGCTGGCCAGTCACGCCCCAATCCCGAGCTGATCACCGCGCTGCAACAGGCCGAAGCGTTCGGTTCGAAATGGTTGAAGGTTTCTCTCGGCTACTTCACCGACAACAATGATCTGCAAGCCCTGGGCGAACGCTTGAAACTCAGCCCGGTGCAGTTGCTGGTGGAGAACGACCAGACCTTGCATGGCGGTCGGATCGAGCCGTTTCAGCGCTTCTTCGCCGCCGTCGAGCAGCACAGCTTGCCGATCAAGATGACCTTCGACATTGGTAACTGGCAGTGGCAGGACCAGTCCGCCACCAACGCGGCGCGCCTGTTGGGCCGGCACGTCGGGTACGTGCACTGCAAAGCCGTGGCCCGCCGCCCCGACGGCAAACTGGTGGCGGTGCCGCCGGCGGTCAGTGACCTGCATCTGTGGGAACAACTGTTGCGACACATGGCCCAAGGCGTTATGCGCGCCGCCGAATACCCATTGCAGGGCGAAGATCTGGTGCAACTGACCACCGAGCACGTTGCCGCCCTCGCCCGCCTCGGCCAATCCCGCCTGGAGCCTGCTCATGTCTGAGATCGATATTCTTTCGTTCGGCGAAACCATGGCGATGCTGGTCGCCGAGCAGACCGGTGATCTGGCGGCGGTCGAGCACTTCCACAAACGTATTGCCGGGGCTGACAGTAATGTCGCGATCGGGCTATCGCGGCTGGGTTTCAACGTCGCGTGGCTGAGCCGGGTCGGCAATGATTCGCTCGGGCGCTTTGTGGTGCAGACCTTGATCAAGGAAGGTCTGGATTGCAGCCACGTCGATGTCGATAAACAGCACCCGACCGGTTTCCAGTTCAAATCGCGCAATGACGATGGCAGCGATCCGCAAGTCGAGTATTTCCGGCGCGGCTCGGCGGCCAGTCATTTGTCGCCGCAGTCGATTACGACCAATCTGCTGAGCGCCCGCCATCTGCACGCCACCGGCATTCCTCCGGCGCTCTCGGCTTCGGCGCGGGAGATGTCCCTTGAACTGATGACACGCATGCGCAACGCCGGGCGCAGCGTGTCCTTCGACCCCAATCTGCGCCCGAGCCTGTGGGCCAGCGAGCGCGAAATGATCAGCGAGATCAACCGTCTCGCCGCCCTCGCCCATTGGGTGTTGCCGGGGTTGAGCGAAGGTCGCTTGCTGACTGGTTTTGACGATCCGGCGGACATTGCCGCGTTTTATCTCGATCAAGGTGCAGAGGCCGTGGCGATCAAACTCGGGCCGGAAGGTGCTTATTACCGAACGCATCTGGCGTCGGGATTTGTCGCCGGTGTGCCGGTGGCCAATGTCGTCGACACGGTCGGTGCTGGTGATGGCTTCGCGGTGGGGATGATCAGCGCCCTGCTCGAACAGCAGAGTTTTGCCGAGGCGGTGCAGCGCGCGAACTGGATTGGCAGTCGGGCGGTGCAGAGTCGCGGGGATATGGAAGGCCTTCCGACCCGGGCTGAACTCTTCAGCGAATTTGAGGCCGCCATCGCTGGCAAGCCAGCTCCCACAAGGGTTGATGTTGGCAATGCAATCTTTGACATACCCGAGATCCCTGTGGGAGCTGGCTTGCCAGCGATGAGGCCCTGAGAGACAACCGATTTATTGAACCTGCTGCGACAAAAACAACAAGCTCAGGAGCAAGACCCATGAAAACCGCAACCCTCGCCACCCGCCGCTGGTGGTACATCATGCCGATTGTGTTCATCACCTACAGCCTGGCGTATCTGGATCGCGCCAACTACGGTTTCGCCGCTGCATCGGGCATGGCCGAAGACCTGATGATCACCCCGGGCCTGTCATCACTGCTCGGTGCACTGTTCTTCCTCGGTTACTTTTTCTTCCAGGTACCCGGTGCGATCTACGCGCAAAAACACAGCGTGAAGAAGCTGATTTTTGTCAGCCTGATTCTCTGGGGCGGTCTTGCCACGTTGACCGGGGTGGTCTCCAACGCCTATTGGCTGATCGTCATCCGCTTCATGCTCGGCGTGGTCGAAGCCGCTGTCATGCCAGCCATGCTGGTGTATCTGTGCCACTGGTTCACCCGTGCCGAACGCTCGCGGGCCAACACGTTTCTGATCCTCGGCAACCCGGTGACCATGCTGTGGATGTCAGTGGTTTCGGGTTATCTGGTGCAGCATTTCAGCTGGCGCTGGATGTTCATCATCGAAGGTTTGCCGGCGGTGCTCTGGGCGTTTATCTGGTGGCGTCTGGCCGATGATCGTCCGTCCGAGGCCAAGTGGCTAAACGACCAGGAAAAGCAGGATCTGGAAAGCGCACTCGCCGCCGAACAGGTCGGCATCAAAGCGGTGAAGAACTACGCCGAGGCGTTCCGTTCGCCGAAGGTGATCATTCTCGCGCTGCAGTTTTTCTGCTGGAGCATCGGCGTTTACGGCTTCGTGCTGTGGTTGCCGTCGATCCTCAAGGCCGGCGCGCAAATGGACATGATCGAGGCCGGCTGGCTGTCGGCGCTGCCGTATCTGGCGGCGGTGATCGGCATGCTTGCGGTGTCGTGGGGCTCGGACAAGTTGCAGAAGCGCAAACGCTTTGTCTGGCCACCGCTGCTGATCGCGTCCATCGCGTTTTACGGTTCTTACGCACTGGGCGCTGAACATTTCTGGTGGTCGTACACGCTGCTGGTGATTGCCGGCGCGTGCATGTACGCACCTTACGGGCCGTTCTTTGCCATCGTCCCGGAGATTCTGCCCGCCAACGTCGCCGGCGGTGCGATGGCGCTGATCAACAGCATGGGCGCGCTCGGTTCGTTCGGCGGTTCATATCTGGTCGGTTACCTGAACAGCTCCACCGGCTCGCCCGGCGCTTCGTATCTGTTGATGAGCGGCGCGTTGCTGCTGTCGGTGGTGCTGACGATTTTTCTCAAGCCCGGCGCCAGTGATCGCGTCGTCGCCAAAGCCATCGCCACGCGTGCCGTGCCGGCGCATTCCTGAAGAGACTTTTGCCATGAAAAAACAGGTCGTGTTGTACAAGAAACTTTCGCCCGCGCTGATGGCGCGCCTGCAGGAACAGTGCGAGGTGACGCTGATCAATAGCCTCGACGCCGACGGTCTGATGCAACTGCGCGATGCCCTGCCCCGTGCCCATGGTTTGCTCGGCGCTAGCCTGAAACTCGATGCCGCGCTGCTTGATCTGGCGCCGCAGCTTGAAGCCATCGCCAGCGTCTCAGTCGGCGTCGATAACTACGACATCGATTACCTGAGCCAGCGCCAGATCCTGCTGAGCAACACCCCGGACGTACTCACCGAAACCACCGCCGACACCGGTTTCGCCTTGATCCTCGCCGCCGCCCGGCGCGTGGTCGAACTGGCGAACATGGTGCGCAGCGGGCAATGGTGCCGCAATATCGGTCCCGCGCATTTCGGCACCGATGTGCATGGCAAGACGCTGGGCATCATCGGCATGGGCCGCATCGGCGAAGCATTGGCGCAGCGCGGGCATTTCGGGTTTGGAATGCCGGTGATCTATCACAGCCAGTCGCGTAAACCGGCGGTCGAGGCGCGTTTCGATGCGCAGTATCGCAGCCTTGAAGACTTGCTCAAGCAGGCCGATTTCATTTGCCTGACCTTGCCGCTGACGGCGCAGACCGAAGGCTTGATCGGTGCCGAGCAGTTCGCGCTGATGCGCCCGGACAGCATCTTCATCAATATCTCGCGGGGCAAAGTGGTCGATGAGGTGGCGATGATCGATGCGCTGCGTCATCAGCGGATTCGTGCGGCGGGGCTGGATGTATTTGAGCGTGAACCGTTGAATCATGATTCGCCGCTGTTGCAGCTGAACAATGTGGTGGCGACACCGCACATGGGCTCGGCGACGCATGAGACGCGCGAGGCGATGGCGCGGTGTGCGGTGGAGAATCTGTTGGCGGCGCTGAAGGGAGAGAAGCCGGCGAATCTGGTGAATCCATCGGCCTGGCAGGGCTGAGATTTTATTGCCTGTTAAATAGCTATCGCGAGCAGGCTCACTCCTACAAGGGTCCGGGTGAACACTGAATTTGTGTACACCTCAAATCACTGTAGGAGTGAGCCTGCTCGCGATGAGGCCAGTAACGGCGCTGCAAAACCATCAGGCACTGCGCGCCTGTAACAGCTGCGCCGCACACAGCGCAATCCGCGCACAGGCATCCGCCAGTTTCACCCGGTCCAGCACCAGCCCGATGCGGATATGCCCCGCCGCACTCGGCCCGAACGCTTCACCGGCGAGGACCGAAACCCCATATCCTTCCAGCAATTGCTCGGCAAACGCTTGGGCACCCAACCCGGTCTGGCGCACATCGACCATCACGAACATGCCGCCATCCGGACGAATCGGATACAGCCCCGGGCAACCCTGCAAACGCTCGCAAACCAGATCCCGACGCAGGCGATACTCCTCGCGCATCTGCGTCACCTCCGGCAAATCGCTTTCCAACGCAATCTCTGCGGCTTTCTGCACAAAATCCGGCAGTCCGAACAACATGCTCAGCGACAGATTGACCAAATGCTCGGCCAACGATTTCGGCCCGATCATCCAGCCGATGCGCCACCCGGTCATGGCGTGGGATTTCGACAGGCTGTTGATGGTCGCCGTGCGTTCGGCCATGCCCGGCAAACTCGCCGGGCTGACGTGCTGACCTTCATAGAGCAGCTCGCTGTAAACCTCGTCGCTGATCAGCCACAAATCATGGCGCACGCACAGCGCCGCCAATTCCTGCCAGATCAGCAGTGACAGGCTCGCGCCAGACGGATTGTTCGGACTGTTCAACAGCATGGCGCGGGTTTTCGGGGTGATGCGCGCAGCAACATCGACCGGGTCGACGCGAAAGCCGTTTTCCGGGCGCACCGGCACCGGCACTACCGTCGCGCCGCAAGCGCCAAACACACCTTCGTAGGTGACATACATCGGTTCGGCAACGATCACTTCGTCGCCCGGATCCAGCAGACATTGCGCCACCGAATACACCGCGCATTGCGCACCGGGCATGACGATCACATGGTCAGCATCGACCGCTTGCCCGCTGCGCTGACGATGGCGTTCGGCAATCAGCGTGCGCAGCGCCAAACGGCCACGTACTTCGGAATAATGGGTATCGCCAGCGAGCAAGCTGTCGATCGCGCCGTGGACAATTGGCAGAGGTGTATCGAAATCCGGATCGCCGATGCTCAGCAGCAGGATATCGACACCCTCGGCGCGCAACTCCAGCGCTCGGTCGTGAATCTGCCAGGCGGCGGCTCCTTCTCCGGCGATTCGTTGGGTCAAGGCTGAATAGCGCATGTACGTCTCCTGATTGCGCGGTCTCCAGCCTTCACCGTATCTCAAATCACGAAACGCGCCAGCCGTTTTGTCCGCAAGATGGATTTGAAGAAAAACTTCGTAATGTGCTCGATTTCCGGTCGGATGCCTACCTGTCAGAGTTGACAGTAGACCAATTTCAAGAACGCCCTCTTAATTAACCTGCGGAAACATTTGCAGGTCTTTCTTATCGAAACAACGGAGCGTTAAAACGATGACAAATCTTAATGAAAAAATTCACGAACTGGCCCCACCGACAATCCCCGCCGCGTTAGTAAACTTCCCTGACAGTCAAATTAACTTGTTGCCATTGAGTGCGTTGGCAGCCCCCTTGCAATTATTGATTCAGAAATGGCCAGGTTCAGATAACCCACTAAACGTACCCGTAATATTGATACTGCTCTTAAACGGAGAGAGAGTGGCAAACTTTAATTTCGTGACGCCTATTGATCCAGCGCTTTTCCCATTTGCAGCCCATATCCCCGAGCACTACCTGCAAAAGGAAGGCGTACACCAGGTTTCATACATAGTGAATACAGCAGGGAATCCAGAGACGTCAGAGAGCACGCCTTTTACGATCGATGTAACAGCTCCAAACTACGGCAGTTCTGGAGAAATTGTACAGTTTCCGCAAGAGGTCATCAGTGACGGGATTACACAGAAGTATCTAGACGAACACGGTGATGAAGTTCTGGTAACCATTCCCCGCTATCTGCAGCAACAAGCCTGCGACAGTATCGAATTTCACTATGGCTCACTTACGAATAGTCCTATCATCATTACAACGGTGCATGACTCGAGCTCACCTACTGTTATCAAACTGAGTGGCGAAATTATCCGTGCATATGGCTCCGGCGATAAACTTGCTTTTTACAGGCTTGTAGATCGTGCAGGAAATAAAGGACCGTTCTCAGCTTACGAAAGTATTAAAGTAAACCTTTCTTGAAACAGCGATTTGTCAAAACGGGCTGAAGCAATAACCTTTTTCAGCCCACTTCAGACAATTCCGTATTTCTCAAATCACAAAACGCGCCACCATGGCGTTCAAATCCACCGCCAGACGCGACAATTCGTGGGTCGCTGCGCTGGTCTGATTGGCCCCGGCGGCCGATTGCGTAGCCAGATCGCGGATGTTGACCAGGTTGCGGTCGACCTCACGCGAAACCTGCGCCTGTTCTTCCGAGGCGCTGGCGATGACCAGGTTGCGCTCGTTGATCTGGTGGATCGACTGGGTGATCTGCTCCAGCGCAACACCGGCAGCGCGGGCCATTTCCAGAGTGGTCTGGGTGCGCTGGTTGCTTTGCTGCATCGACGAAACCGCTTCGCCGGTACCGTTCTGGATGCCGGCGACCATTTTTTCGATTTCCTGGGTCGACTGCGCGGTGCGATGGGCCAATGCCCGCACTTCGTCCGCGACCACGGCAAAACCCCGCCCTGCTTCACCGGCACGCGCTGCTTCGATCGCGGCGTTGAGCGCCAGCAGGTTGGTCTGTTCGGCGATGGCACGGATTACGTCGAGCACCTTGCCGATGTCGCGGCCCTGTGCGGCTAGGCCTTCGATCATGTGCGCGGTGTTCTGCACGTCGTGGGTCATGGTCTGGATCGCGTCGACGGTTTTTACCACTTGGTCGCGACCTTCACGGGCGGCATGGGTCGACTGGTTCGAGGCTTCCGAGGTCGACACGGCGTTGCGCGCCACTTCTTCGACGGCGGCGGTCATTTCGTTGACGGCGGTGGCGGCTTGTTCGATTTCGTTGTTCTGCTGCTGCAAGCCACGGGAGGCTTCTTCGGTCACCGCGCTGAGTTCTTCGGCAGCAGCGCCCAGTTGCGTGGCGGAACCGGCGATCTGCTCGATGGTTTTGCGCAGGTTGGTCTGCATGGTGGCGAGCGCCTGCAGCAACTGCGTAGCTTCGTCCTTGCCATCGACTTCGATGACTTTGGTGAGGTTGCCGTCAGCGATGGTTTGCGCGGCCTGCACGGCGCGGTTCAGCGGCGTAACGATGCTGCGGGTCAGCAACCAGGCCAGTAGCACCGTGGCAAAGGCTGCGAAAACAGCGACGATAATGATGCCGGTGATGGCGCTGTCATAATATTGGCCGGCCTGAATCGACGCGGTTTTCGCGTCGGAAGCATTCATGACGATCAGTTTATTGAGCTGCTCGCCCATCTGGTCGGTGCCGTCCTTGATCCGCGTGTTGATCAGGCTGCGCATCTCGTCGAGCTTGTCCTGGCGCGACAGCTCCATCATCTGATTCTGCGCTTGCAGGTAGTTGTCCAGCGTGGTCGCGAAGGTCTGGTACAACGCCCGCTCTTCCGGACTTGCCGGCAGTGCGGCGTAACTGGCCTGGGCTGCGCGCACCTTGTCGACCAGAACGCCGATGCGGGTCTGCGCTTCCTGCAACCCGGCCGCTTCGCGATTGACCAGCACGCGGAACGACAGAATGCGCAGACGCAGGACGTTTTCTGTTACTACGGCAAGTTGCGTCACGCTGGGAAGTTGCGTCGAATCCATCTCGACGGAGGCCTGACGGATGATCGACATGCGGTTGACAGCGAACACGCCGAGCACGATCACCAGCAAGGCGATAAAGGCAAAACCGAGGAAGGCACGGGGCGCGATATTCAGGTTACGCAGGGACATAGTTGAGCTCTCGAAAGATAGAAACTACGAGCGTCCATGCGTCATCACTGGCCCGAGGGGGGGCGGGCTCAGTCCGGCGTCACTGTTTTAGGAAGTTATGTGCGCGCCTGTTAGCTGTATCGGCCAGGCTTTAGGAAGATTGCGGGACAAGAGCAACTATTTTTCAGGGTGTTACAGCAATGAAACACTGGAGGATCGCTTTGTGTAGGAGCTGCCGAAGGCTCGGGCCGCGATCGGACGATCTTTTGATCTGGACTTTTAAAAGCAAAATCAAAAGATCGCAGCCTGCGGCAGCTCCTACAGGATTTGCTCAGAATTTCGCGGCCATCTGCCAGACGCGGGCGATATCCGTCGCGCGTTCACGCAGCAGGCGCGGTGCTTCGGCGCAGGCCTGTTCCAGCGTCATCGGCCCGCTGGTCACGGCGAATGCCGCGTCGATGCCGTGATCGTAGAGTTCTTGGTAACCCTCGCCCAAGGTACCGGCAATGACAATCACTGGCACGGCGTGTTGCTTGGCAATCCGCGCAACACCGAACGGCGTCTTGCCGCGCAAGGTCTGCGCATCGAAGCGCCCTTCCCCGGTGATCACCAAATCGGCACCTTTGACCGCTTCGGCGAGGCCGACCAGTTCGGCAACCACTTCCACCCCGGCCTGAAATTGCGCCCCGAGAAACGCTTTGGCGGCAAAACCCAAACCGCCCGCCGCACCGCTACCCGGTTCGTCGCGAACATCTTTGCCCAACGCTTGCGCGCACAGTTCGGCGAAGTGGCCCAACGCCTGATCGAGTTGCTGCACCTGCGCCGGCGAGGCGCCTTTCTGCGGGCCGAAAATCGCCGAGGCACCGTGCGGGCCGCACAGCGGGTTGTTCACATCAGCAGCGATGTCGAAACGCACCTGCGCCAGACGCGGGTCGAGTTCGCTCAGGTCCAGTTGTGCCAGTTGCGCCAACGCCAGGCCGCCAGGTACCAGCGATTGACTCTGCGCATCAAGCAACTTCACGCCCAACGCTTGCATCGCCCCTGCGCCGCCATCGTTGGTCGCACTGCCGCCAATCGCCAGAATCACTCGTTGCGCGCCGGCATCCAGCGCTGCGCGAATCAGTTCGCCGGTACCGAAGGTGCTGCTGATGCAGGCATCGCGTTGCCCCAGCGGCACCAGTTGCAAGCCGCTGGCCTCGGCCATTTCAATGATTGCGGTGTGGTTGTGCGGCAACCAGCCCCATGCAGCGTCGACAGCTGTGCCCAGCGGGCCGCGCACGTGGGTGCGGCGCAGTTCGCCTTCGCAGGCGGCGAGGATCGATTCGACCGTGCCTTCGCCGCCATCGGCCATCGGGCATTTGACCAAGGTCGCGCGCGGCCAGACCTGCGCCAAGCCGAGGGCAATGGCGTCGGCGACGCCTTGGGCACTGAGGCTGTCCTTGAACGAGTCGGGGGCGATGACGATCTTCATGCGAATTCTCCGGTTGCAATGCCCCTCATGCTGCCAGTCGGCCTGCGTATTGACGCCTGTCCGCTGCACAAGTGGCGGGGGCGTTTATTGTTCATTTTCACAAAAAGATCTGCGGCGAATGTACCTCCGCCATCGCGAGCAGGCTCACTCCTACAGGGGAATGCATTCCAAATGTAGGAGCGAGCCTGCTCGCGATGGCGTCTTTGAAGGCGCCCGATCAATTCGGATCAGTCTGCGGCAGCAACTGCACCCCAAGATACAGCGCCAGCATCCCATCGAGCCGCAGCGGATCAACCCCACTCAACTCGGCAATCCGCTCCATCCGATAACGCAGGCTGTTGCGATGAATCCCTAAAGCATCGGCACACGCCTGACTCTGGCCATCGTGCTCGCACCAACTGCGCAACGTCGCCAGCAACTGGCCGTTGCCGTCCTTGGCGATCACTTTGCGCAGCGGTTTGAGCAATTCGTCCAGTGCGTCGTCATTGCGGTGCCGCCACAACATCACCGGCAAGCGATAACGGTTCAGCGTCAGCAATCGCGAATGCGGCAACACTTCGCGGCCGTAGGCGAGCAAATCACCGACCCGTCGGTAACAACGGCGCAGCCCGGCGAGTCCATCGGCCTGCCCGCCCACGGCAATACGCAGCACCTTCCAGCCCAGGCCGTCGAGTTTTTCCAGCAAGCGATCATGCTCGACGTGCTGGCTCGCCGGTCGACACCACAGCAGCGATGACTTCGCCGAACTCACGCACCAGCTATCGGGATAACGCGACATCAGCCAGGCACTCAGCGCCTCAACGGTTTGCCCCGGCCCATGTTCAAGGCCCAGCTCGAACAGATACGGCACCCGCGTCAGTTGCGGTTTGAGCCCGAGCTGCTGCGCCTCATCGACCAGTCGCGGCGAGTCCCCGGCCTCGCTCAACAGCAACGCCAGCAGATCATCGCAACGCTGGCGCCGCCACTGCTGCTCGGCCTGCTGATTGCGCTGGCCGACGAGCATTTCGGCGGTCATGCGCACCAGTTCGGCATAAGTGCGCAGTTGCTCCGGCTCACCGGTGATGCCGAGCACACCGATCAAGCGTTGGTCGAGCAACAGCGGCAGGTTGATGCCCGGTTGCACACCTTTCAAATGCACGGCGGTCTGCGCGTCGATCTCCACCACGCGACCGTTGGCCAGCACCAGTTGCGCGCCTTCGTGACGGGTGTTGATGCGCTCCGGTTCACCGCTGCCGAGGATCAGCCCCTGGCTGTCCATGACGTTGACGTTGTACGGCAAAATGGCCATGGCCCGGTCGACGATGTCCTGAGCGAGGTCGTGATCGAGTTCAAACATGATGGGTAAGATCCTTGAAAAACGCGGCAGTCGGTTGTTCACCCGCACAGGGTCTGGCGGCAAACCCTGTGCTCAGGCACAAAGACAATCCGGCCAAAGGTGACCGAGACTCTCGGGGCGATCAACGTTACCCTTTGCATCGCAAAAAATCATAATAAAGAGAGAGCCGCTATGTCGCAGAGCGCCGCAGCTACCCAGACCATCGTTGACGATAAAAACGCCGTCTACAAACGCATCACCCTGCGTTTGATCCCCTTCATTTTCATCTGCTACTTGTTCAACTACCTCGACCGGGTCAACGTTGGATTTGCCAAACTGCAGATGCTCGACGCCCTTAAATTCAGCGAAACCGTGTACGGCCTCGGTGCCGGTATCTTCTTCATCGGCTACGTGCTGTGCGGCGTGCCGAGCAACCTCGCATTGACCCGATTCGGCCCACGGCGCTGGATCGCCGTGATGATGATCACCTGGGGCACGCTGTCGACCTGCCTGCTATTCGTCACCACCCCGACCGAGTTCTACACCCTGCGGCTGTTCACCGGTGCGGCCGAAGCCGGGTTCTTCCCGGGCGTCGTGCTGTATCTTTCGCAGTGGTTCCCGACCTTCCGCCGTGGGCGGATCATGGCGTTGTTCATGTCGGCGATCCCGGTGTCCGGTTTGCTCGGCAGCCCGTTCTCTGGCTGGATTCTCAATCACTTCGCCGCAGGGCAAGGTGGGTTTGCCGGCTGGCAGTGGATGTTTCTGCTGCAAGGCATTCCGACGGTGATCCTCGGCGCCCTCGCCTATTTCCTGTTGAGCGACAGCTTCGCCAACGCCAAGTGGCTGAGCCCGCATGAGCGTGCGGTGCTGGAAGCGGATCAGGCTGAAGACCTGGCGAACAAGCCGAAAACCACTTCCGACTCGCTGCTGGCTGTGTTCAAGAACCCGGCGATCTGGGCGTTCGGCCTGATTTACTTCTGCATCCAGAGTGGCGTGTACGCGATCAACTTCTGGTTGCCGTCGATCATCAAGAACCTCGGTTTCAGCGATAACCTGGTGATCGGTTGGCTGAGTGCGATTCCGTATCTGCTGGCGGCGGTGTTCATGCTGGTGGTCGGGCGTTCGGCGGACCTTCGTAAAGAACGTCGCTGGCATTTGGTGGTACCGATGCTGATGGGCGCGATCGGTCTGGTGATTGCGGTGAACTTCGCGGCTAACCCGGCGATTGCGATTCTCGGTCTTACCATTGCCACGATGGGTGCGCTGACTGGCCTGCCGATGTTCTGGCCGGTGCCGACTGCGATGTTGAGTGCCGGTGCTGCGGCCGGTGGGCTGGCGTTGATCAACTCGATGGGGCAGATGGCTGGGTTCCTGAGCCCTTATCTGGTGGGTTGGGTCAAGGACAGCACCGGTTCGACCGATGCGGCGTTGTATTTGCTGGCGGGGGTGATTGTTGGCGGGAGTCTGCTGGCGTTGCGCATGACGCGCACTTTGCGCGCTTGAGTTTTTGATGCACAGGAGAACGGCCCTTTTCTGGGCCGTTTTTTATTGGGAGTCCGACTTGGGTTTTGTGGTGTTCTGGAGATCTTTTCCCCCTCACCCCAGCCCTCTCCCCCAGGGGGGCGAGGGGGAAAGGGAGCCGATTGCCGTGCTTTTCAAGACTTGAGTTCGACTCGGAAGGGGGGAGCCGATTGCCGTGCTTTTCAAGTTTTGAGTTCGACTCGGGAGAAGGGAGCCGATTTTGGTGCTTTTCAAGACTTGAGTTCGACTCGGTATTGCACGTCGGTGTACCTCGTTCAAACACCTCGGTCAGTCCCCTCTCCCTCTGGGAGAGGGTTAGGGTGAGGGCTGTGCTTTGGCGTCCAGCTCAATTGCAGTGGTCAACTAATTCCGGACACCTCGATAGGTGTTTTTGACGCCATCGCTCGCTCATAAACGGTCGGTGGCAGATATCCCAGTTTCGAGTGCAGCCGTTCGTTGTTGTAAAACCCAACGATGTACTCGGTGATGTCGCGGATCGCTTCAGCGTGGTTCGCGTAGTCACGGCGCCATACCCGCTCCATTTTCAAACTCAAAAAGAAGCGCTCCATCACTGCGTTGTCCCAGCAATTACCTTTACGACTCATGCTCTGCTGCATGTCGTTTCTTGCCAGTAATTCTCTGTAAGTTGCACTCGCATATTGGCTACCCCGATCTGAGTGGGCAATCAAGCCTGGCGGCGGTTGACGCTGCGCGATTGCCAGTTGCATCGCGGTGCACACCAGCTCTGCCGGCATGTTCGGAGCCATCGACCAGCCCACTATCTTGCGCGAGAACAAGTCCAATACCACGGCCAGATACAACCAGCCGCTGCGGGTGCGGATGTAGGTGATGTCAGCTACCCAAGCCTTGTTTGGCGCTACTGGATCAAATTTTCTGTTCAGTACATTCTCTGCAATCGGCAGGTCATGATTACTATCGGTTGTGTGTACAAACTTGCGCTTCCAGGCTGAACGCAGTCCGTTAGCCCGCATCAATCGACGGATTTTATACAGCCCGACAAGCATGCCTTTACCGCGCAAAG